>DATMMY010000258.1:0-5856 GCA_035569515.1 Candidatus Solibacter sp.
TGACAACTGAATAATTTGGGACGAATCGCACTGCTGCCTGAAACACAAAGGGGCTGGTCAACCTGCAAGGATCACAAGACCAGCCCCTCAGCAAATGTCTTGATGCTGGAATGTGGCCGCCCGATCTCCAAAGCGCCAGATAAGAGCTTTCCAACTTGAGGCTGTTAACTTACGATACGACCCCCTCTGTTTCTATACTCCAATACTACTTTAATACTACTCACCGGCCTCGCGAGAGCAGACGTTCATTGGAGTCTTCCCATAACCAAAAATCTTATGTCTCCCCTACGGAACCCGCCATTCTCTAAAGTAAGTGGCATTAGGCTTTAGCCTCGGTGTAGAAGGGCTGGCAGGCTACATCCACTCTGGAACCGCTCTAGCGTCGTTGTTAGCGATTCCCGTTGAAGCCCCGCCACGTCATTGGATCAGACTCAGCCAGATTATTCCCAATGCCAGTGTGAGTAGAGTCAGTGGCAGCCCCAGCCGGAAATATTCCCGGAAGCCAATGTGCACATCAGGGCTGGCACGCTCCGCAACGATGATGTTCGCTACGGAGCCTGTGATGGTCAGGTTTCCCGCCAATGTGCTTGACATGGCGAGTGTCAGCCATCCCGTGTGGGGATTAGGAAAGCCCGGAACAAAGGATTTCAGGAGAACAACCGCAGGAACATTGCTTACGATATTTGACAGCAGGGCCGTCAGGGATGAATAGATCCAGATGCGATGCAGGTTCCATGCGGCAAACGGCCGCAATAAGTTCGCCGTGAGCCCCGCCTGCTCCGCGCCACCCACAATGATGAAGAGCCCTATGAAAAAGACCAACAGTCCCCAGTCAATTTCGTCATAGACGCGACGCGGTTCAGTGGTGCGCGTGACCAGCAGGACGGCCGCGCCCATGGCTGCCATGATTGCCGCCGGTATGCCCACGAGAAACCCCGCCAGCACAATAGCCAGGACAATGACAGGTTTCATCTTGGGACGATGGTGTTCGAACTCACGAGCGGTTGCGGCGAGAGGTTCAGCGCCGGTGGTTTCATGGCGCAGGAACATCCAATGGACCAGGGCCCAGTCCACAAACAATCCAACCACCGCAACGGGTCCTAGGTGAGCGAGAAAATCGACATACGGAATCCGGGATACCGAACCAATGAGCATGTTTTGCGGATTGCCGGTAATCGTTGCTACGCTGCCGATGTTCGATGCGGTCGCCAGCGCCAACAGGTAAGGAATAGGCTTCAGGCCCAATCGACGCGCGACTCTAATAACAAAAGGCGTCATCACGAGACAAACGATGTCATTTACCAGGAAGGCGGACAGGATGCCGCTGGTGAAAATCACGGCCGCGAGCAGTTGATGGGCATTGAGGCGAAGGACAATAGTCTCGGCGATCCACTCGAAGAAACCGCCAAGGTGCAGGTTCGCCACAATCAGCATCATCGAGAACAACAGCACGATCGTGGAAAAATCGATTGCGCGCAGCGCTTCTTGCGCGCTCATAATGCGAAATGCCACCATGAGGACCGCGCCGATGATGGCTGCACCCGGACGGTCGATTTTCAATCCCGGAAATTTTCCCAGGGCAAAGACCGCGTAGCTGGCCAAGAAGATGACATATGAGGCCAGGATGCGGACGTCGGAGAGAATCATCGGAGGTTCTGCCCCTATCGTTACGGGGTAAGTCGGCTGTGAAACGCTATAGCACGCCCATTTAATGGCTGGCGTGGAGCAACTTACTTAAAGCGCCGCTCTTCAGGGCCTTGCGGAAGGCGGCATAGTCAGCTTCAACCTGATCGGCGTATTGAACAGCGAAGCGGCGCAACGACTGGGCGGCCTTTTGGCCTGAGCCAACATAGGCGAAGATCGCAACCGGGTCGCCGGAGCGGGCGTGGCCTTTGGCCATCAACTCAGCGCACAGGCGGCTATATGCCCCAAGGCGCGGTCCCTGCAGATCGCTGATCTCACAACCGGCTTTGTGATCGTTGAGCTGGCGTACCAGGTAGTCGCGTCCTTCCATGGAGCACCAGCCAAGAAGCATGTCAGAGAAGACCTGCAGCGCCCGTTGGCCTTCCACCACTCGCTGGCCTTCATTTCTGGGCGTGGGATGTTTGAGGTAACGGGAATAGATGGCGGGTGGCTCTTCTTTGATCTGCAAAATCAGCGGATCGTTTTCGTCGCGGCCAAACATCAGGACAACGTAATCCCTGGTCCCAACGCTGCCGGTACCCACAACTTTGAAACCGACGTCCACGGGATGAAAGCGGTCAAAAAGATGCTGATACTCAGAACGGAGTGTGTTGCGGTAGAGAGGCAGGGCGCTCAGGACGGTCGATCGGGTTTGGCCGGGCACGTCCCACAGCAGTGACGGCTTGGAACGAAAGCGCCAGCCCCGCGCGGTCTTCCGCGCCAGCTTGTGCAGGTTTTCGAGTGGCGTTGCGCGTACCGCCTGTTTGAGGGATTTGGCCAAGGTGGAATCGGTGAGATTGCGTTTTACGCGGTGGCGCGCAACATCAATGGTCAGCATTTGCGTGAACCGGCGGATCCAGAGGAAGTAGGTGGAAAGAAATGCGTCAACCGCCTCTTTGCACACGGCGTTGCTGTTACCGGCTTCACGCCCAGCCAGCATAATACTGGTGGTCATCCGCTTGACGTCCCACTCCCACGGACCACGGAAGGTCTCATCGAAGTCATTCATATCGAAGATGACCTGCGCATCAGGAGAGGCGAAAAAGCCGAAGTTGTTCACATGGGCATCGCCGGCCAGTTGGACTTCTATCCTGGTGTTCTTTGCCGAAGCCAGGTCGGCCGCCATGACCTCCACGGTCCCGCGAAAGAAAGCAAACAGCGAGAGAGACATACGCTGAAATTTGATGGGAATCAGTTTGGGTACGCGGCCCTGGCAGGATTCCGCAATGACCTTTACCGCGTCAAAGTGGCGGGAAGCTGGATCAAAGTTATCCAATTCGGAGCGGCTGAGATGCTTGCGCTGTGCCCGCCCGTAATCGGCTGACTGTTTGCCGGAAAACGTTTTGTCATTCATGGCTGCCCAACTATTTATTTATTTTTTATTGCTTCTTTTCTTCGGGCTTGGTAGCGGCTGTTTCCGGAGCAGGCTGGAGCACCGTGGCCCTGGCGTTCGCAGTCCCCAGCAGCCCATTGTTGTTGTCAATCACGCCTAAGCGCAGCACATAGCTGCCCGGAGCCAGGTCGATTTTAGTCTGGCACGGGAACCTGCCAAGCATGACATTTTGGTAGGTATCGGGCTTAAGCGCCGCATTGATTCCGCTCACCTCGGTCTTTATGTGCTTGCCTTTCTCGGAGTAGATATGGACTGCGCAGCTTACGCTTGAATGCTGCAGCCCATCGTCTCTCTTTTCAAAGGTGAGAGCATGGGGATCGATTGCAAAATTGATCATGAGCTTGTTTTGGGTCTTGGCCGAGGGCTGAATTACACCGGCTTCAAAAAGCAGGCCTGTTGCGATGGGAAAGTCGAGATCCAGCGCCTCTGAGAAAGCGGCATCGCGTTTCTTCGAATCCAGACTGCCCCTGGGGTCGGATGCAAAGTAACCGAGGCGGCTACGGGTCTTGACCCCGGGACGGTTTATTTTGATGCTGACTTTGCGGAACTTGCCATCCCAGTTCTTGTTCTCCGGATAATAAGCCAGGGTGTAATAAGAAGAGCCGTCATTAATACTGTTACCGACCGCCGTGTCGATGTCGTTACGGTTGTAGAAGGCCTTTCCCCCTGTTCTTTCCGCAAGGTCCTGCATTGTTCCATGGCTGGCGGAGAGCATCGTGGATTCATTGCTCATGGCCTGGCCCATGCGGCTTCCCCGAGTGACAGATCGGCCAAACTTGTCTCTGCCGCCGTTGGCGGCGTCGAAGACCGATGAACCCGCCAATCCACGCGCATCCACGGGGTAGATGGCGACCTGGGCGTTCATGAGCGCATCGGCGGTTTGGGCAATCTCGGGCTCGTAATTCCTGGTACTGCTGATGCTGTCATTGAAACCCGTGCCATTGATGTTCATAGCAGGGCCAATGTTCAGAGGGAAAGCCTCTGAGAGCCAGATCAGATTTTTCCGCCCCGGGTATCCAGCCAGGCTCCTGGCGATAGCCTGCAGCGCAGTCAAAGTGTAGCTGACGCGCATGTCGGTCTGGGTGCTGGTCATGTCCTGCTCGAAACGCTCAATGGCATCCTGCATCTGCTGCGGCAGCGACTCAAACGCGCCGGGCGCGAAGAGTGGCGTTTCACCATTTCCAGTGGGGTCGTTAAGCAGCGGAGAACCTTTGGTATTCAACTTCTGGACTATTTCCTTGAGCATAGCCGGGTCACTGGTGAAATCTTGGAGCAGCCGCAGCTTGGTGCTCAAGGCGTAGACCGCAATGGGTTGGTCCGTGGGCATCTTATCCAGATACCTGATCATTTGGTCCCGAACGTAGGCCTGATTGATCGAGGAGGTGTTGAGCGCATCCAGCAACAACACATTCAGGGTGTTATGAACGTCGTACCGGGGAACGTTCGAGAAGACGTTCGGCGGAAGTTTCAGGGAGGCGGCAGCGGTGGCGGGCGCAGGGGCCGCCGTTGGATGCTGGAAGTTAAAGACGCGTATCTTCTGCTCTTTACCGTCTTCCAATACCGTGAAGTTTTCCATGGTAAGGTCAGGGACCGGCAAGCCTTTGTTGTTAGTGGCCACAACGTCAATCACCACCAACCGCGTGACGGCCTTCAGCACCGTTGCCGATTCATAAACCTTCGGTGGCTGTTGTTGCGCAGAACTTTTCTCTTGTTTGCCTGCATCGGCCGGTTGTGGGCCGGCTGCGGGTTGTTGCTGAGAAGCAGATGGCGGCGCGTTGGACTGCGATTGGACAGCAATGCAGAAGAATACTAAGAAAACAAGATTGATCAGCCACTGTTTGTGAGGGAGGACCATAACCAAGCTCCTGGTTTAGAGGCAATCGTAGCAGGTTTAAAGGAGTTATGAAAATGGAATGGTCCGTCGGGTGATTGGGAGACCGGTGATCGGATGATTGGGAAATACCGCTAAGCTTCTCTATTCATTCTCCCGATAGCGCCCCGGATCCGAACATGTGCTGTCAGGACCGCCCACGCAAGCCGAGAAAGCTAATTCAGTTACTCGACCGGCACCTTTGCGGATTTCCCAAAGCGGTATCCTATTCCGAACTCTACGGTATTCAGCGACTGGCGCAGGCTTCGGTTGTAGGTGGCGGAGAGATCAACGTGCTTGCCCAGGTTGATGCCGAACACGCCGATGAGACCGTTGTCTTCCAGAATGCCCTGGCCGGTATCAACGGCCACCAGGGCAAACCGGTGCTTCTTATGGTCGGCGCCCAAACGGATGATATTGCCGTTTTTGGAGCGGACGAATTCGTGGCTGTACACCTTTTGATTGCCAATCGGCAGGTCTTCATAGGCGGTCAACTGAAAATTGAAATACTTCAGGAAATCAATCCCGCCCCCGGCTTTGAAATGGGAGAGGGGGCCAAGCGTGGTGTATGGGCGTACTACTCTCCTGTTGATCAGCGCGCTGCTATCGCCAATGCCGAACTCTACCAACGGCGTGAAGAAGCCGAATGAGTGTTCCAGGTGATTGTTGAGATCGAAAGTGGCGCGGCCCGTGCTGATGCCGGAGGAGGTGTCGCCGGTCGGAGCCGTTCCAGTGATGGTTGCTCTGTACCCTAAAGCTCCGGGCGCGGAGAAGTTCAAACTCAGATAGGTGTCTCCCAGGGAGCCGTAAGTGGCGACCAGGGGAGGATTGTTGTTCCCGCGAGCGATAACATTGGCGTTAAAGCCATTGTGACTTAAATAGAAGGGTACGCCCAACTCCACGCCAAAAA
>DATMMY010000259.1:0-3237 GCA_035569515.1 Candidatus Solibacter sp.
TGATGCTCTAAACGAACACCTCGCCCAGCATGGGCTTCAGTCGCCGGTTGGCGTTGGAGTTTTGACGAGCCGGTCGCGGTTCATTGGTCACGCTGGAGTCGATCTGACGACGAACGATCCTTAGTTTCAAGGCCCGCTCGATCTGTCGCAGCTCCAGTATTTCGGCGCCCGCCACCAGGGTGGAAGCCTTTCCCCGCGCGCCCGCGCGGCCCGTGCGGCCAACCCGATGAATAAAATCTTCCGGCAGGGCCGGCAGGTCATAGTTGATCACGTGAGCTACGTCGCGCACGTGTATGCCGCGCGAAGCAATGTCCGTGGCCACCAGAACTTTGAAGCGGCCTTCCTGGAAACCATGGAGCGCACCGGTACGCTGCGCCTGTGAGCGATCGCCATGAATCATAGCGGCGGCAAAGCCATCGCGCGTGAGATTCTTGGCCAGGCGTTCCGTTCCCCGCTTGGTGCGGGCAAAGATCAGGCTGCGCCCTTTTTCGTCGTAAAGAAGGCGGCGCAGGACTTCATGCTTGTCGCTTGCGGCTACTTCAAATGCGTGCAGTTCCACGTTTTCCGCGGGCTTGAGCACGGAGCCCAGGGTAATACGCACGGGGTTCTTCACGTAGTCGTGCACCAAGCCGGCGACCGAAGCTTCCAGGGTTGCGGAGAAGCATAAGGTCTGCCGTTGCTTTGGCACTACCTCCATGATCCGGCGGATGGAAGGTAGAAACCCCATATCGAGCATGCGGTCCACTTCATCGAGCACCAGTACTTTCACGTTCTGCAAGTCAACCAATCTGCGGCCGAGCAAGTCTTCGAGACGTCCGGGGGTGGCGACCACGATGCGCGCGCCGGAGCGAAGCGCCTGGATCTGGTTTTTTTCCGAGACTCCACCAATGATTAACGCGGCCGGTGGAAGAGTCTTGCCTCGCAGCCGCTCATACTGCTCCAACACTTGCATGGCTAGTTCACGGGTGGGTACAAGCACCAGGGCCTCAACCTTGCGTGATTGGGCGCCCAGCAGTCTCTCTATGATCGGGACCAGGAACGCGAGTGTCTTCCCGGTTCCAGTCTGGGCAGTAGCCAGCACGTCTTTATTCGCTAGGGCGTGCGGAATGGCTTCGGCCTGGACCGGCGTGGGTATTGTGAATTGAGCTTTGGCCAGCATCTGCTGAAGACCGGCAGACAGTGGCATTTCTGAGAATTGTTTCATTTATATTGTGCTTTCTTTGGAGGGCGCTGTGCGGGAATGCCCCGGATCCGGCCCTGAGTTTTCTGTTAAATTTTGTCGCTGAATTACCGGGGAGCCGGAAAGGCGGGAGGCTGTGAGATCAATCACTCGATCTAACCACCACATCACGAGCAAACCATGTGCATTAGCGTCACTTGATTGTAGCTGGTACTTTGTAAATTACTCATTAACGGGTTCGATTCCCTTTTGCTTCCTGGCCGACTTTATTGGAATCGGTGATGATCTCCGCATTGAACGTTCTGCGCATTTCTAGGCAAATCAGCGGCCAACTGGCTTTTTCTTTCACTCTTTCGAGTCTTCACTCTTTTCGAATCTTTACTCTTTAGGAAATCACTCTTTAGAATCGCCGGCCTGAAAATCGTGGAAATCGAATCCTTGAGGCTGGCCTTCTTCATCGTAGCTGACTACCAGGTCTGCCGGTCTTTCCGATGGCGGGGTGTCCTGTTGCAGCTTGCGTTGAGCTCTCTTCTGCGCTTTCTCTGCTTGTTTCTCCTGTCGCGCACGCTCTTTCTGACGTTTCGCAAAGGTGGTACGAGGGTTTCCGGCCATCAATCCTCCTGGGTCTTAACTGATAAGGTTTCGCCTCAAATCCATCGGACGGAGCCTATTTCGCTCCGGCCGAGAGTCCTGAAAAAACAAAGCAGGCGGCATAGGCCGCCTGCGCTGACCTTTAGGATTACAATACCTGAACGTTCTCAGCTTGCCATCCCTTTGCCCCTTTGACCACGTTGAACTGGACTGCCTGGCCTTCTTGAAGGCTCCTGAATCCATTGCTCTGAATGGCGCTGAAGTGGACAAATACATCTTCACCGTTCTGCCGGGAGATAAAACCAAATCCCTTGGCATCGTTAAACCATTTCACTGTTCCTTGTTCCATTTATCGTTTCACACTTACTTTCTTTGAATTTTACGTTGATCTGTTTAGGGGTGAGAGTCAGAAAGGCAAGAAGACTTAAAGACTGGTGTTCCGCTGCTAAATCTACGCAAGCAGAGGATAACACACATCCACAATTAATCCAAATTCATAAAGAGTGCGCTGCCGGCATCCCCCGGAATCTGCAGGTTCAGTTGTGTTCCAATGCGGGCGCGGTCGCAGGTGGATGGGGCTGTACGGAGGACTCGCCTGATCCCAGATATTGCAGGATCTGGTTCAACGTGCTGGCAATGGGAGCCGTAGCTCGATGCAGTCGCGGAACGGAAATGGAGGTGAGACGGCACAGAAGAAAACGGTTCTCGACTTTACGATGAGCGGCAAAAACTAGGTCTGAGCGCACAGAAGACACCTTGAAGGACTCTAAGGAGGGCATTTGACTCGGTAATCCCGCTTAGCTCCGGAACCGCCGAACGAGTAGCGCCGAATTGCACACTCTATAAGACCGTACGCTTCGGATGGGGGAAAGTCAAACAAAGTTCTTGCGGTTGGAAAGGTCATCGGGTCTAAATTGCCCCTCAATCAGCATTCCAGTTAAAGCCAAACCTCGACGCTGATGACGCTGATTTGAACTGATTGCCGCTGATAAGATGAGGAGGCGAATGAATGGAGCGATTATGAAAAACCGGCCTCTCTCCAGAGCTATTATGATCGTGGGAATATGCACTTCTTTGTCTTTTG
Source organism: Candidatus Solibacter sp. (assembly GCA_035569515.1). Taxonomy (GTDB): domain Bacteria; phylum Acidobacteriota; class Terriglobia; order Terriglobales; family Acidobacteriaceae; genus Angelobacter. The sequence goes on from DATMMY010000259.1 coordinate 2,856, forward strand.
CAGCCCATACTCAGACCCATTCTCCGGCCCAAAGCCCAGCCCAGAAAGAGGCAGCCATGTCGAATCACGCACGCGGAACATTTGAAGTAAAGGTCACCCCTCTGGCATCGGACGGCAAAGCTGAAGATGCAAACCTCGGCAGGATGTCCCTTGACAAGCAATTCCACGGCGATCTTGAGGCCACCAGCACCGGCCAGATGCTAACAGCAGGCTCAGTCGCTAAGGGCTCTGGCGGCTATGTGGCCATTGAGAAGGTCAGTGGAACGCTGCAGGGCCGTCGAGGCACATTCATTCTCCAACACAGCGGAACCATGACGCGTGGCGCACAGCAACTGACGATCACTGTAGTGCCGGAGTCAGGTACCGACGAACTTGTTGGTCT
>DATMMY010000260.1:0-12493 GCA_035569515.1 Candidatus Solibacter sp.
GCTACCGGCAGGCTCTTCAGGTCATCGCGGAAAGGTTCTTCGCCGCTGGAGGCGCGGCGCTCCAACCGGTTCATATCGCCCCAGGCAACCTGCCAGGTCCCGAAGGTGCCGGTGAGATCGTCGATTACCTGTTCCATCGACAGTACTGGATCCTGGGGTGTTTTTGTAGGCCGGATTACTCCCGTGCCGTACTGCTTTTCGTGCCACAGCATGAACAATGTCATGGGAATTGAGGTCGTACGGCTGACGTGGTCCCAATTCTGCAGTTCAGCCACTGCATCGGCAGCCTTGGGGCTGCGGTTTTTTTCCCAGGCCCTGACCAGTTCCGGTATTTCAGTCTCAGCCTGGATCACATACGTGTCGAAGCCGGCTTTGGCCCACTCTTCCAGGCTAAATTTCTCTTTGTTGAAGAGAATGCGGCGAGAAACACGGGCCCTGGCCGTGTCTGCTTCACCAATCATGTATTTCGGATAGGCACTAGGATCGGGGTTGCCGAATACTGTGGTCGTAAATGGCGTGGAGTTGCAGTTCTGCAGAAAACCGGATTTGGGATTGGTCATCTGGGGCAGTTCGTTAAATGGATGATAACCATGCCACTCCGTTTCAGACGTGCTGCCATCGACAGGTTTCGACCAGTCAAACTTCTGGGAACGGCGAGGAACCGCACCATTGTAGACGTAGAAAATGTTTCCTTCGCGATCGGCATAGATAGCGTTAAACATGGGAACAGCCACGGCCGACATTGCTTTCTTGAACTCTTCGAGGTTGCGCGATTTCGTCATCGCGTACCACTCATCAATCTGGCCGCCCTCTTCGAACTGGGCCATCCTCACGGTCAACCATTTGCCGTTTCGCCTGGCCACCACCGGCCCATGATGTGTCTTGCGGAAGGTGAATTTTCGCTCAGTCAGGCCGTTGTCTGACTTGATCTTGATTGTATCGGTCCATTCGGTGGCGTGGCGGTAGCTGCCATCGTAGCGGTATGCAAGCGGGTCTCCCGGCTTATCGAAGGCCTCTTCCCAGATGTCGACAATATCCGGAGCATTCACCGTGTGGCTCCAGCCCAGAAACTCGTTGTGGCCGATGGTGGGGAACGAAGAGCCGAAGAATGATGCTCCGGACATGTTCCAGCCCTCGTCGCTATGTACCTGGCCTTCATACCATTGACCGGTGCCAAAAAAAGGTTGGTGCGGGTTGATGAACAGCAGCGCGTGTCCGGAGACGCTCTTAGCCGGAGTTACCGCCCACATATTCGAGCCCTGGGATTCCATCAGATTCTTGAAATCCTCGTTAAAGCCTTCGGCGGGTTCACTGCGCAATGCACTCACGTTCGCGCCTTGTGGCTCCGTGACCGTCTTGATCTCTTCGGTCTTCAGCCCGCTGCGCCTGTAGATGAACTGGTAATAGAGCGCATAGCGATTGAAGGCCAGTACGTGCCATGGCTCGAACCTGGTGATCAGCCGGGCTTTGACCTGGGGATTGCGCTGGAGAAAGTAGTTCAGGCCATCCGCCGAAGCCTGGAGCAGCTCCTTGGCACGCGGCGAGGAGCGTTCATACTCGGCTTTCGCCAGCCGAGGAATCTCCAGGGCGCGCACCAGTTCGTCGTCTTCAAGGGTGCGTGCGCCGTAAATCTCAGAGGCGCGGCCCAGCGCCCGGATGTAGCTGTCTTCGATTTGCCAGAAATTGTCTTCGGCTGCGGCATAAATAAAGCCAAAAGCACAACTGGCATCCGTGGGTCCGAAGACGTGGGGAACACCGTAGTTGTCGCGGTAAATGGTGACGGATTTGGCTATCTGTTCGAAGTCGGCAGCCCGCAGCCAACCCGAGGCGGCGCACAAAAGTGCGAGAGTGAACAAAGCATGTCGGCGAATCATCGGCGAGATTTTATCAGACTTTAACCTTGCCTGGACCGCTAACAAAGCATTCCGGGACAGATTCTAGCGTCCAGTTAAGCCTGCCCAAGGCCAGGGGCCGGTGCGCTTCGGCAGGGCTTGCATTGTGTCTTGCGCGTCGTGGGCGAAAGCGCGGAGTGTCGTTGGAGGTGGCCGGATCCATCGGCTTCACCTTGCCACCCTGAACCACCGAATACTCGTAGCATTCCTTGCAGCGTAGCTCTTGCACTTTCGTCCGGTCCGGAAGAATGCCGTCGATCGCCGAGTCGCAGAACGGACAGGGAGCAACCAGGGTCTTCGGACTAAAAAGCGCAGTAATGAAAAGCGCCAAGCCCAGCAAACCCAAGACTCCGCCCCAACCGTAATGAGCACTCTTCAAGAGGAAGAACGCGGGGACAATGAGGCAGAGCCATGATGATTAGCTGGATGGTGTTCTTGAGGGCCGCCTCGCGAGACATCTGAATGACAGTGTTTGCGCGGTGCGGAATGGGCGGATCCTGAAGCACCGGCGCTACAGGTGTGGGATTCATAAACTGAAAAATAGCACAGTTGTGTATGCAAGCAACGATTTGTCTAATGTGGTCGAATTACGAAAGTTTGTTTGAGTGCAGAGGTATATTGCATTTCACGGTTCTGGAATGTCACGCACTTCAAACGCTCCCACACCGGTTATCTCAATCAGCCTGCGGTCGAGGCTGAAGCCGACCCTGCATGCGAACCACCACCGCTGGATACGGCGTGTTCGTACGCAGTATTGCGAAAATAGTCCTGATCACGTGACTTCTTTGCCTGCTCAATGACTGGCCTAATGCGATCCCACTGCTCCTCTCGGCTCAGTCCGGCCAGGTGGGACGCTTCGAGTGGGGTAACCTGCCCTCAGACCGTTAGTAACGTTTCAAAACGGTTGTGGATGGGCTACGGTGTCTCATGCCCGGTATATCAGTCCAACAGGTACAAGCGGAAGTCCACAGTCTTTGGCAAGCTCTCACCAGCAGGGAAGGAGACGTATTGCAAGGTATGTATTTTCCCAATGCAATCGTCTTTGGCGCCGTGAGTCACCGGAGCGAGACAGCACGGCTCATGTTGACCCGCAAGCGCCGCGAGTTCGCGAATCCTAAGTCATCGATCCATGCGGAGATTGGGCCGATTGACGTGGAAATTAGCGGGAACATTGCCATCGCATCCTATCCTTATCATTTTCGCAGCACCAAACACAGCGCTGATGGGAATCTACTTGAGTTGGACGTCCCCTTTGCCTGTGGGACGCAGATTTTTCTGGAAGACGGAGGTGTATTGCGTATCATCCATGAACACCTCAGTGTTGCCGAGCCTGGCAAGAAAGCGCCGGGTTCACGGCCACCCGCATCGGATAGCACTGCTTCCAGCGAAAAAAAGCGTTCACCAGGCATGTCAGCGAAAGCTCCCGCAACGGATTGGATGCTTGCGGAATTCCTGCCGGTCGAACAAGTGCGCGACGGTGTTCGCCGGTTCTGGCAGTTCTTCTCTAATAAGTCGCAGAACGAGCTGTTGGGAATGTATTTCTCGAACGCAAGCGTGATTCCCGCGGGCGCCCGGCGAAGCGAGCCGGCCCGGCTTGCGATGGCTCGAAGGTCCCGTGAATTGTTTGGCCAGGGATCGTCGGTCCGCGCAGACGTGGGCCTGATTGACGTGCAGGCGGTAAGGGCAGATGCCTCTATCGCTTCTTATACATTCCATTTTCAAGTGGTCAAGCTGTTTCCCAACGGGAAACGTTTTTCTATCGACATGCCCTTTGCACGCACCACCCAGCTATTTCGGCGCGATGGAGATGGCGCCTTACGGATTGCTCATGAGCATATGAGTGTCCCGGAGAATGGCGTTTATAAGGAACTGCCAACCGAGGTAGCAGCGGTGGCCAAGAAATAGCAAGTCTGTAGCGGACGCCGTGCATACCGCAAAACGAAGTAAACCAAAGCTAACCACACATTCGCTGCCGCTCAGTGCAGGCTCCGGACACAAAGGAAGGCAAAAGCAAAACCTCAACGCAGAGGTCGCGGAGCAAGAGCAGAGGGCGCAGAGGAATCCACGAAATAAGCCGGGGGCTAAAGCGGCCTGAAAAATTTGCGAGAAAAAACATCGTAGTTCAAAGGAACACAGAGTAAACCACGGAGACACAGCGCAGCAGAGCCGCAACCAACAAAGCCACACCTACCACGGAGACACCCTTCGCTACCGCTCGAGGGCAGGCTACGACACGGAGAAAATCAAAGGCCAGTTTCACCGCCCTTCGCTGCGCTCGAGGGCAGGCTCCGACGCGGAGGCGCGGAGGAACCCAAGAGAAAGATCATGGAGGTCGCGAAGAAAAACAAGGTCACCTTTAAGACCGCGAAATCGGCATGATCAGCGCTCATCAGCGGAGATCAGCGGTCAGCCGATTTTTTCCGGTCGTCTCTTATGCCAGCCGGTTTCGTTTTGGTAAGCACGGGCTAACGCCAGGACTTTGTCCTCCGCGCCGGGCGCGCCTGCGATCTGCAGGCCAATCGGCAGTCCTGACTCCGAGAAACCACAGGGGACCGAGATCGTCGGCAGTCCCAGGCCGTTGAACGGACGTGTGTTTCTCAGCATCACCATCTCTTTTTTCCTTAAATCCTGGGGCGCAGCTTCAAGGTCAGCGATGGCCGGCGGCAAGAGCGGGCAGGTAGGCGTCACGATCAGGTCAATGTGGTCAAAGATTTTCAAGGCGCCGCGGCGCGAGCGCAGAAGCTCGCGGTATTTTTCTACATAGTCGGTGGCACTGACATCGGCGCCGGTGCGGATGCGGCGTAAGGTTTCAGGATGATATTTGTCCTCGTGCTGGGGCAGGTATTTCTGGTGAAAGACGAAGGGCTCGCATCGCACCACGGTGCGGTCGGTCTCCGTGGAAAGGCTGACGTCTTCCGTGCCAGCGGTCAACTGGCCCAGCACGCTTACGGCGGCATCCACGGCGGCCTTCACTTCTTTGTCAGTTTCAGTCCAGAAATCGCGAGCTGCTCCCAGGCGCAACGAGGCAGTTTGTTCTGCCTTTTCTTCTATGGCCTTGGGGTAATGCACTGCCGGAAATTTCTGGCAGTAGAAATCCTGGGCGTCGTAGCTGGCGATCACCTGGAGCAGCAAGGCAGCGTCCGCGACGGTGCGGGTCATGGGGCCAACATGGTCGTAAGACCATGAAAGAGGAATCACGCCACGGGTGCTGACCAGTCCATAGGTCGGCTTGAGCCCGGTAATTCCGCAGCATGAAGCAGGCAGACGGATTGAGCCGGCGGTATCGGTGCCAATGGCTCCATAGCAAAGTCCGGCGGCCACGGCCGAAGCTGATCCCGAAGACGAGCCTCCAGTGATGCGGGCCGTGTCCCACGGATTCCGCACGATACCGAAGTGGCCGATCATACCGCTGCCGCCATAGGCGAACTCATGCAGATTCAATTTGCCCAGCAGTACGGCCCCGGCAGACCTGAGCCGCTGCACTACGTATGCATCGTGTTCAGGAACATAGTCTTGCAGTACAGCGCTGGCAGCGGTGGTCCGGACTCCGGCAGTTTCCAGCAGGTCTTTGACTGCCAGTGGAATGCCGTGCAGGGGACCCTTCCAGTTGCCTTTGGAAATCTCCGATTCTGCCCGCTCCGCTTCCTGCAAGGCGGATTCAGCAGTAACGGTAATGAACGATTTCAGGACTGGATCGAGACGTTCGATTCTCTCCAGGCAAACGCGGGTAAGTTCAACCGGTGAAACCGCGCGCGTCTGCACCAGCCGGCTGGCTTCGGCCAGATCGAGCCATGCCAGTTCCTCTGTGGAATTGCTTGCGTGAGAGACCATGGCAGTGAGGATAGCAAAAATCGGAAACCAGCAATAAACCAGCAATTGGCAAATAGCAATTGGCAATTAGCCAGAACCCTTGACCAGAGCCAAACTTTACCACTGATTTGCACTGAGACCACTGATCCGGAAAAACCAAAGACGTTTTAACCAAAGACGTTTTAACCGCTGATTTGCGCTGATGACCGCTGATTGGAGGATACTAGGGATACAATGTGAGCACCAATCCCAATCAGGAGGAAATCCGTGGCCGTGGCAGAGGCAGCAATCGCTCCGAAGAGGAGATCGCGGCTGTACCTTAAGGCGCTGGCTGTGCTTGTTCTGTTGGTGATTGCGCTGGCAGGTCTGTTTTATCTGCGCCCGCTGCTGGTCACGCAGGAGGTACAGCAGGTCGGGATGTGGATGCGCGGCATCCACCGCCACGATGCGCAGTTAGGGCCATACCGGATTCACTACCTCGAAGCCGGGAAAGGGAATCCGTTGGTGCTGGTCCACGGTCTGGGTGGACGCTCTGAGAACTGGCTGGATATGATTCCGCAATTTACCGCACAGGGGTTTCATGTCTACGCGCTCGACTTGCTGGGCTTTGGACGATCCGACAAGCCTGACGTGGATTATTCCATGAGCATGCAGTCTGATCTGCTGCTTCAATTTCTCGATAGCCAGGGCCTGCAACAACCTGACATAGCAGGCTGGTCGATGGGCGGCTGGGTCACGGGAAAGTTTGCGGTAGACCATGCGCAACGGGTCCGCCGGATCATTCTGCTGGATAGTGCAGGGATGCGGTATGAAGGGGTGAACCCATCCGTCCTGCGCCCCAAGACCCTGGACGAGCTTTCATGGATGATGGCGGCACTTACACCGCATCCGCGCCCGATTCCGGCTTTTTTTGGCCGCGACATGCTGCGCGCCATGCAAGAGGAAGATTGGGTGGTAGGCCGTACGCTCCAATCCATGTATACAGGCAAAGACTTATTGGATGACAAGCTCCAGAACGTGAAGATCCCGGCACTGATTGTCTGGGGCAAACAGGATAGGATCACCCCATTGGTAATGGCAGAGCAGATGCACAAAGTCATGCCGCAATCGGTCTTATATGTGGTGGATGGATGCGGCCATCTGGCACCAACGGAGTGCCTGGACAGGATCATGCCTGAGATGAAGAAGTTCCTGGCGGAATGAGACACGCCGCGCCTAGGCGCAACCAAAACCTGCCACGGAGACACGAAGACACGGAGAAAATCTAAAGGCAATTTCACCGCCCTTCGCTGCGCTCGAGGGCAGGCTCCGACGCTGAGGCGCGGAGGAAAGCCAAAGCGACTGATTGGAAAAGTTAAGACGTTAACCGTTGATTCGCGCTGAGGGGCGCTGATCAGGAGAGCAGCAAGCCTGTAAAAATTAGACTAATTTAACAAACTAATACGTGTCCGCTTTCGAACAGTCTTTTTCGTTAGTGGACATCGAGGCCATGGAAGTTTGTGCTAACTGAGTCGCGGTTTCACCGTCAAATCAGTGAGTTAGCCATCTTTGTGGTTTGGCAAAGTATGTGCGAGTATCATTGACGCCATGGATATAGTTCGTCCCGAATCCGTCCTGAAAAACAAACGCCGCAAACGCATGATTTTCTTTGCGGTCCTCGTCATCGCGGTAGCTGCGCTCACGATGGGTGTCTATCGGCTTAAGCCTGCTCTGCCCAATGTTGACGCCGGCAACGTATGGCCGGACACGGTCAAGCGGGGCTCCATGCTGCGCCAGGTGCACGGATTGGGAACGCTGGTTCCTGTGGATATTCGGTGGATTCCGGCGCAGACCGATGCAACGGTCGAGCGTATTCTCATCTGGCCCGGAACCCTGGTGAAAGCCGATAGCGTGATTATGGAGCTTTCCAATTCACAGGTGCAGCAGGAAGCCCAGGATGCCGACTTGCAATTGAAATCTGCGGAAGCTGATTTTCAAAATACCAAGGTGAAAGTGGAAGGCGATCTGCTGACTCTGAAAGCTGAGGCGGCCACGGTCCAATCGGCCTACGAGGATGCTCAGACGCAGGCCGACGCAAACAAAGAGCTGGTAAAGATTGGCGTGCTTTCCAATCAGGCGTTGCAGAGTTCTATCGGCAAAGCACGCGAAATGGCAACGCGTAACAAGATTGAGCTGGACCGGATCGAGATGAATACCCGGGTCATCAAGACGCAACTGGCGGTGCAGCAGGCCAAGATTGATCAGATGCGCGCCCTGGTGGACCTTAAACGGAAGCACCTTGAAGCATTAAAATTGCGCGCCGGTATTGATGGCATGTTGCAGGAACTGCCGGTAAAGGTCGGGCAGCGTTTCACCGCCGGTACCACATTGGCCAAGGTGGCCGAACCTACGCACCTCAAGGCGGAGCTGAAAATTCCAGAGACCCAGGCGAAAGACATTACGATTGGGCAGTACTCCGAGATCGATACGCACAACGGTATTATCAAAGGCGCCGTGATGCGTAAAGATCCCTCAGTCCAAAACGGGACAGTCACCGTGGATGTGAGGCTTGAGGGCCAGCTACCCGCGGGCGCCGTTCCCGATTTGAGCGTGGATGGTACGGTTACGCTGGAGACCTTGAATGACGTGCTGTTTGTGGGCCGCCCGGCGTTTGGCCAGGAAAAGAGCAAGGTCGGCATGTTCAAGTACGATCCCGACGGCAAGACCGCTACGCGCGTCCAGGTGGAATTGGGCCGCAGTTCGGTGCAGACCGTGGAGATCATTCGCGGACTCAAGGAAGGCGATCGAGTGATCCTTTCCGATATGTCGCGCTACGACAATTTTGACCGTGTCCGCCTGGAATAGTTTTTGAAATTGGCACAGGCAATGCGGTAAACCTTCACACTGAAACAGGAGATTTGAATGGTGTCATCAAACGGACAGGCGCTTATCACACTTGAAAACGTCACCAAGGTCTTCTACACCGACGAAGTAGAGACCCACGCCCTTTCTGGAATTCACCTCGACATCAGGAAGGGTGAATATGTTTCGATCGCGGGACCTTCGGGCTGCGGAAAGTCAACCCTGCTTTCCATCATTGGGCTTCTCGATTCTCCGACCGATGGCGTTTATGTGCTCAACAACAAGAGCGTCCATGGGCTGGATTTTTCCGAACGCGCCCGCATTCGCAACCAGGAGATCGGGTTTATTTTCCAAAGTTTCAACCTGATCGGCGACCTGAACGTCTATGAAAATGTTGAGCTGCCGCTCACCTATCGCTCCATGTCTTCAGTGGAGCGCAAGCGGCGTGTGCAGGAGGCCCTGGAGAAGGTGGGTATGGCCCATCGCATGAGGCACTATCCTTCCCAGCTTTCCGGCGGTCAACAGCAGCGTGTGGCGGTGGCCCGTGCTTTGGCCGGCTCTCCCTCCATCCTGCTGGCGGACGAGCCTACCGGAAACCTGGATTCCCGGAACGGCGATGCTGTGATGGAATTGTTGCAGCAATTGCACCGCGAAGGCGCGACTATCTGCATGGTCACCCACGACACGCGCTTTGCGAAACATGCGGACAGAACTGTCCATCTCTTTGACGGCAAGGTTGTGGAAGAAACTCAAAGCGCCCGTCAGGCCGCTGAAGTCAGTTAAACCACTTTTGCTTTGCCGGAAATCGGGTAATTCGGAAATTGATAAAACGCTGCCCCCCAGCCATGCCAATTCCGAATTGCCCGATGTGTTTTTATAGCGTCCTTGGATTTTGTGCCGTGAATTCCAGCCAGCCCGCCGCCTTCTGGCCTCGCCTCGGGCAACAGGATCGTTCGTTTCCGCACAGCCTAGTTCATTAGCGAACACTCATGGAAATGTATCCATGGCAGTTTTCGTCTGGTTGCGCCCTTGTTTTCAAGCATTTAATGCGCGCTCCCGATTCGGCATTCGAAATGCATTTCTGCTCATAGCTATTCTCATTGCGGTGCTGAAGTTGCCATGATTCGAGCCTCGCATTGGGCCCGGGTTGCCCGATTTCCAAAGAGGTTGGCGAATGGAAAATCTGATTCATGATATTCGTTACGGATTACGCATGTTGCGCAAGTCGCCGGGATTTGCCGCAGTGGCCATCATCACACTGGCGTTAGGGATTGGCGCCAATACGGCCATCTTCAGTATCGTGAATGCCGTTCTGCTGCGCCCCCTGCCTTACTACCAGCCTGATCAGCTCATGTCTGTGGCGCAGATATCCGTTCGCGCAGAACGCGCGGAGCCCGATGGATCTTCTGTGTCCTATCCTGATTTCTTTGACTGGCGCTCCGGTAATCATTCCTTCGAAAGCATGGCTTCCTACTACGACAATGAGTTCACGCTCACTGGGGCCGGGCGGCCTCTGCACATGGAAGGTGAGATTGTCTCTTCCGATTTTTTTTCGGTATTAGGCGTTTCGCCTTTTCTCGGCCGCGGTTTTCGCCGTGAAGAAGAAAAACCGGGAGCCAGGGTGGCGGTGCTCAGCCATGAGATCTGGGAATCGGTCTTTGGCTCGGACCAGAACATCCTGGGCCGCAATATTACGCTGAACAGCCGGAGCTACCAGGTGGTCGGCGTGATGCCGGCAAACTTTGCTTTTCCCATCCAAACCACGCCACCAAAATTGTGGGTAACTCTGGGGGTGGATGCCGAGGTACAGCCTGAAGGGCATCCCATGACGGAACAGCGTGGGGCGCATTTCCTGAGCGTCATTGGGCGGCTGAAACCCGACGTGCCGCTCAGTCAGGCGCAGCAGGACATGAACCTGATTGCACAATCCCTGGCGAAGCAATATCCGGCAACCAACGTGAACATGGGCGCCGTAAACGTTACGTCGGAGTTGGAATCTCTGGTGGGGCGGACGCGCCGGCCATTGATCCTGCTCCTGGGCGCGGTGGGGTGCGTTCTGCTGATCGCGTGCGCCAATGTCGCTAATCTGTTGCTTGCGCGAGCGGGCAAGCGCAGCCGGGAATTAGCAGTCCGCACGGCCGTGGGCGCCAGTCGCAGGCGGGTGATTGGCCAGCTGTTTACGGAAAGCCTGGTGCTTGCGGCTGCCGGCGCGGCCTTGGGAATCCCTCTTGCCGCATGGGGAATCAAGTTCTTTTTGCACCTCAACGTGCCCAGCATCTCACGAATACAAACCACTGCGCTCGATGGTTACGTGCTGGCCTTTACCGCGGCGGTTACGGTGCTTACCAGCTTTATTTTTGGATTGGCGCCGGCCTTCCGTTCCTCGGATCTGAACCTCGTCGAGTCGCTGAAGGAAGGCGGCCGAGGGGTGGGCACGGGCGTTGCCCACCAGCGCTTGCGGAATTGGCTGGTCATTGCCGAAACCGCCGTTGGCCTGGTACTGCTGGTGTTCGCGGGACTGTTTTTGAGAACTTTTCAACATCTACTGCGCGTGGATCCGGGATTCAATCCGAATCAGGTGTTGACGCTCAACTTCGAGCTGCCGGAAGCCAAATACCCGTCTGCGCAGCAGGTGCTCTTTTATGACCAGCTCTTGCCGCGCCTGCGCAACCTTCCAGGAGTGGCCGCTGTGGCCGGTGTCTTCCCGCTGCCCATGAGCGACAATCGCATGGTGATTGGGTTTGACATCGATGGCCGCCCCACAAGCCGCGCCGACCGCGCTGCCGCCGATCTGCGGATGACCAGTCCAGGCTATTTTCAAATGATGGGCATTCCACTGTTGAGCGGCCGGGACTTCAGCGAACGCGATGACCGCAAGGCAAATGGAGTGGTCATCGTCAATCAGGCGTTTGCCCGGAAGTATTTTCCCAATGAAGACCCCATCGGCAAGCACATGAAGCCGGGCATCGGAGGAGGCGGCCCCCCGGTGATGCGCGAGATCGTGGGCGTGGTTGGCGACATCAAACAGCAGCGTCTCGACGCCAAATTTGCCCCCGAGATGTATATCCCTTATGCCCAGGTCACCATGCCACTGGCCCTGTGCGTGAGGACCCGCGCCAGCGATCCGCTGGGCGTGGCCTCTGAGATAAAGAGCGAGATCGCCTCCATGGATCCCGAGGTGCCGGTTTACGACGTGCGTTCTTTCGAGGACTATGTATCCGACTCGGTGGCCCAGCAGCGGTTTCATGCTTTCTTGTTTGGCATGTTTGGTTTGCTTGCGCTTCTGCTGACCGCCATAGGGCTTTATGGAGTGATGGCGTACACAGTTGCGCAGCGCACCCACGAAATCGGCGTGCGCATGACTCTGGGCGCCACCGGGAGCACGGTGTTGCAGATGATTCTGAAGTCGGCTTTTCTGCTCACCGGCATAGGATTGTTGATTGGCATCGCCATGGCGCTGGTGGTGACGCGTTTTCTCTCCAGCATGTTGTTCGGCGTGCGGCCGCTGGATTTGATCACGTTCGGGGCCGTCACCGCGGTTCTTCTCGCTGTATCGCTGCTGGCCAGCTATGTTCCCGCCCGTCGCGCAACCAAGGTTGATCCTATGATCGCGCTGCGGTATGAATGATGGAGGAATCGGGTGATCACTTCGGCGCACCTCAGTGCAGGCTATTCATCGGGTGATCGGACGACGCAAGGGGCAGAGTCTTACCACTGATTTCCACTGAGGCCACTGATCGAAAGCAAGACGTTTTAACCGCTGATTTGCGCTGATGACCGCTTGATCAGGAGAGCAGCAAATAATAACGATTTGTTGGAGTGGTTTTATCAAGAACTTGAGACGTTAGAATCTAAGACTAAGGGCTGAAGGCTTCCCCAAGCATCATCATCCAGCTAGTCTGCTTCTAAGCGTGTGTAGCGCTTGGATTTGAATGCAGCTTCGTCTTTCC
>DATMMY010000261.1:0-2427 GCA_035569515.1 Candidatus Solibacter sp.
CCCGCTGGAGCGGAGGACGTCGCGGTGCCGTCCGTCATTCAATTTGAGCAGGACGTGCATCTCACAGCGTTGTTTCCCCACACTCATTTGCGCGGAAAAAGCTGGGACTACAAGATCGTTTATCCGGATGGCCGTACCGAAACCGTACTGCCCGTGCCACATTACGATTTCAATTGGCAGACTTATTACATATTCACGAATCCGCTGCCTGTCCCAAAGGGCTCAAAGCTAGAGGCCGTTGCGCACTTTGATAATTCCGTCAACAATGCGTCGAATCCCGACCCCACGAAAGACGTTCACTGGGGAGAACAGACATGGGATGAGATGCAGTACACAGGAATCAATTACATCATTGACGATGAATCGCCAAAGCAGCCAACCCAACAATCACGGGCGGCTCCGCAAAGATAGTGGTGAACATCTGGCCTCGGGCCGTAAACGCGTCGTGACTTCCTCAGTTCGCTTTCTGGGTGGTATTGAAGTGTAAAATGCCACCCATGCATATGCCGAACTTGTGGTTGCGAATTGCGGTTGCGGTGCTGGGGGTGGTTGTCATAGCTCCTGCTCCAGCACAAGAACAGTCTTCTCAAACGATTGCGCAGCCACTGGCGCATTTTCATCACCTGCATCTCAACGTGACCGATCCGCCGGCGGCCATTAGTTTCTATACATCTAAACTCGAGTCTGAAAAGCGCAAATTCGCGGGCCCTGTGGACGCCGTGTGGGCGCACAAGTCGTGGCTGCTCTTCACCAAGGTCAAGGCCGCACCCAATTCCGAAATCACGTCCGCTATCTGGCACATGGGCTGGGGTGGCGGCGAAAACATGAAAGAGACCTACCAGAAACAGCTCGATCGCGGGACCAAGTTCCAAACGCCCATTACCGACATCAGCGACCAGTGTGACGGCAAGGGAGGGAATGGGCGCTTCTTCTTTTCTTACATCGACGGCCCCGACCACGCCCTGATCGAACTGAATACAACGGCCGCCAACGTTACGTATTTTAATCACGTTCATCTGCTGAGCGAAGATCCGGTTGCGGCCGGCGAGTGGTACGCGAAGGAGTTTGGACTGCAACGTCGAGGGCAGGGACCGCCGTCGCGCGAATTGCGTTTTCGCTGCGGGCGTCAGACCGGCCCCAACGTAGGCCTGATTATGGATGATGTGAACATCATTATCTATCCGGTTGGCAACGCCAAGGCCGCATTCCCCGACGCCTGGAAGGGACGCGAGGGGCTGGAGGGGAGCCAGGGCCACGCTATAGACCACCTTGGTTTCAGCGTCGATAATCTCGACCAGACGCTGGAACGGCTGAAGAAGGATGGGGTCAAATTGACAGATGGGCCGCGCTCAGCCTTCGACGGCAAGATCAGGTTCGCTTTCATTGAAGGGCCGGACCATATTCGCATTGAGGTGCTGGAAGAGCGGAAGGAATCGGGGGATCGGTAGATCGGGTCATCGGGTGATCGGAAAACCAGCGCCTGACGTTCCAAAATGCATCGCGATGCTTATGTTATATTAGTCGGGTTTTTGATCGCACGCCGCTGAGAAGTACGTCAGCGCGGAGGAAAAGGTTATGATGCGCATGCTCGTGGCTGTTTTGTCGATGAGCATGGCGGCCATTGCTGCCGACACTTCATCGACTTCCGTTACCTTCAACAAAGACGTGCTTCCGGTCCTTCAGAACAATTGCCAGAGCTGCCATCGGCCCAACCAGATTGCGCCGATGTCGTTCCTCACTTATCAGGATGTGCGGCCATGGGCCCAGGCGATAAAGACCGCGGTGCTGACCAGGAAAATGCCGCCATGGTTCGCCGATCCCAGGTACGGTCACTTTTCCAACGAGCGCAAGCTGTCTGAGACGGAGATCAAAACGCTGACCCGCTGGGCCGATACCGGTGCCGCAGAAGGAAACGCAAAGGACAAGCCTGCCTCTAGGGAGTTCCAGGCCGAGGGTTGGAATGTTAAGCCCGACCTGGTCTTTGCGATGCCGAAACCCTACAGCGTACCTGCCGATGGAGTGATTGAATACACTTACGTCGTGGTTCCAAGCGGTTTTACCAAGGACACCTGGGTCACGGCAGCGGAAATTCTTCCCGGGAACCGGCAAGTCACACACCACGTGATTGCATTCGTTCGTCCGCCTGGGTCGCAGTGGCTGAAAGATGCCAAGCCCGGTGAGCCTTTCGTCCCAGTGATTCACAAGCGGGACGCGAACAGGGCCGGGACTGGCATTGATCCTCGGAGCCCTGATCCGCAGCAGCGTGGGCAGCAACAAGCAGCAGTTGGCAATGAGTTTCTGGTGGCTTACGTCCCGGGAATACAACCGCAGACGTTCAACCTGACCGGCAACTCGGCCAAGCTCATCCCCGCTGGTTCGGACATCGTGTTCCAGATGCACTACACGCCCAACGGCAAGGCACAGACA
>DATMMY010000262.1:0-13477 GCA_035569515.1 Candidatus Solibacter sp.
CGCGTAACGCCATTCTTCAGGCTCTGCTCGATCAGGGAGCGGGTGATCTGACTCGCAAGAAGAGTATTAAGCTGAACGAGTCTATTCCAGTGGAAGTCACCGGACTTGCCTTCTTCGATGCTTTCCACTTCTCCGCCGCAAATCCTAAAAGAGGTCATGGTCATGGAAGCGCATCGGTGGGGGTTCTGTGGGAGTTGCATCCAGTCACAAAACTTACCGTCTTGACTGGCGGAACTCCGCCGCAAATCAGGGCGCTGGTTGCCGACAGCAGCGGTTCGCCAGGGGAAGCTCTGCTACCTCATTCTGATCAAGGCCCGGCTGGCTCAACAGGTGATGCCAGCCATTTTTCCTTCGCCGTCAGCGCGGCATTTCTGAAGTCCCTGGAATCCGCGGATACTATTCTGCCTACCTTTGACGTTCGACTGGGTGGGCATTCGAAGATCCATCCCGTGGAATCGGATTGTGAAATGCATGTGGCTGCCGCACTCCAGGGACAACTCTTCGGCTTTCCAACCGGAGTAGTGATCGAACCGCCAAACCTATGCATGATCGATCCAAATGGCGATGAGAGCGACGAAGTGGATGCATGGCTCGCGGTGTTCGATGGCTTGCAGGGGAAGAACTGCAAGGCGTCTGGATTTCCACGCATCTTTACGGAGCACGTCACCGGCGGGTCGGGAGCCTCCAACCCCGACCACGTATTTGAGTTGCATCCTGCGGTGTCTGTGAGTTGCGATGGAGAAAAACACGATTTCACCAGCTTTGTGAAGATCTTCCCCGGCATGAGGGCCATCTCACCCAAAACAGCGGCTTCGTGCATTGCCAATCGAAAGCTGGATGTTATGTACGACAAGAACAAGGACCGTTATCTGTTTCGCGAAAATGGAGGCACATGCGGAAATTTTGCGGAGCTTGCCATCGGGAGCGTCATTGATGGAACGATCAGGCCTGTCAAAGATGCAACTACCAAGGCTTTTCAAGGAGGGCATTCCGCTATCGCAAGGGTCAGTGCTGATGGTGAGACTACATCTACGCTGAAGATTTATACCCTTGAGGGATCTGAAATCGACCGTTGGCTAGCGGGCGCCGCTAACCCCATTGTCCTGCACGGGCTCATTACCTACGACTATTTCTCTTTCATCAAGGTTTTGCATCATCCCGGAGATCAAGAGTGGAACAAACCTGAGACTTGGACTGAAGTGCCGTTCCCGCTGGCCTTTGTGTCTTTCGGGGAAAGCGCAAACCAGGCGGCAACTCCCCCGGAGTAAGCGCAATCAACAGAAGCCGTTCTTCTCCCGCATGAGTATAAAGCAGGTGTCAGCAGAGAGAGTTAGAGGTTAAAATGAAAAATGTGGCCCTGTAGCTCAGATGGATAGAGCGACGGTTTCCTAAACCGCAGGTCGCAGGTTCGACTCCTGCCAGGGTCACCATTCCTTTCAATCACTTGCATGGATTGTGTCCTCTGCTCTTCCGTCGGCGTGTGCGGATGTGTGTCTGTTTGCTCCTCCCACGCCGGCGCGAACACATCACTAACAACAGACAACAGAGCACCACTTTCCGACATCTTTCAACTTAAGTCGACTCACGCGCCATTCCCGCCGTCTCACAAGAATTCCTGCCTAGTGGAATCGTGGTCTCCTGCGAGGTGGCTTCCGGAAAGAACGCCAGCGTAGTAACGAAGGCCGACACTCAGTGGCGAGCGTCGAATGACGTCAGGCGATTCTTCATTGCTCACACATCCGATTCCCTTATTTCAGGAGGTCGTGTATGACGAAGCCAAAGGTTTTGATCAAAAGGATTTGGCTCCTTTTGGTAATTGCGGGCTTGCTCGTGTTCTTGATCCTCGCCTATGCCCAGCAAGAGCAACGCGGGCAGACGAGCTATATGAAGGTGGACAGTACCGAACCATTCGCGTCGATCATGGCGAGAATGAAAGCGGCAAAGCCAGGGATTGAAAAGGATCATATGGCTCTGCTCAACGAACGCTACGATTTGAGCGACCGCCCGGCCCAGGGTGTCACCATGGACCGTGGAAAACCCCTGCAAGAAGGCGTCCGCGTCAAGCTGCCCGCCGGAATGACCTGGGAGAAGCTTGCGGCGATGAGCGCGGACCAGATTCGCGAACAGGATCTATATCCGAAGGGGTTCTACCCTCTGCCGCATCCCAACCACAGTGAGGGCGGCTTTGTCTTTCCGCACTTCGAGATCGACACGATCAAGCAGCAGGACGGGCGAGACCTGACCCGGTTCGACATAGATTTCGATCTGCCGGATCACTTTCTGGCTGAGTTTCCGCCAGCCATGTACCTCACGCCGCGCCCTGATCTGGGCGATGTCTCGCACGGCAAGCTGGTCTCGCTCACCAATTACTTCGAGATGTTCAACGGACTGCTTACGCCCAGGCAGCTGGAAGGGCTGCGACTGCTGCTGACACCCTTCCCGCAGCAGCAGTTCAATGCGACCGAGGATCGCCGCTCGGTGATTGCCAGCATCGGCTCGGCCTGCTTTGATTGCCATGCGAACGGCCACCAAAACGGCACGACGCACCTCGCCCCCGACACCCGCCCGCAGCAGTTCCGCCACCGCATCAAGACGGTGTCGCTCCGCGGCGTGAACACTCAGCGGCTCTTCGGCTCGCAGCGTGCCCTGAAGACGATCGAGGATTTCACCGAATTCGAGCAGCGAACCGCCTATTTCGACGGCGATATTGTGATCGCCACGAAGAAGGGCCCGAACCCCCTCCCGCGCGGCACCTCGGTCGATTTCATGGCCGATTTTGAAGAGATGCTGGACTTTCCGCCAGCGCCCAAGCTCGACATCTTTGGCAAGCTCATTCCCGGCAAAGCGACGGCCGCCGAGATGCGCGGCCAGGAGATCTTCTTCGGCAAGGGCCAATGCGGGAGCTGCCACCAGGCGCCTTTTTACACCGACAACTCGATGCACAACCTCCAGACCGAGCGGTTCTTCAAGCCGGTGATGATCAACAACATGATGGCCATCGGCGAC
This sequence comes from Candidatus Solibacter sp., assembly GCA_035569515.1. Classification (GTDB taxonomy): domain Bacteria; phylum Acidobacteriota; class Terriglobia; order Terriglobales; family Acidobacteriaceae; genus Angelobacter. The sequence continues at coordinate 3,007 of DATMMY010000262.1, forward strand.
GGGCTGATCAAAACCTTTATGCTGCGCGGCGTCAAGGATAACCCGCCCTATATGCACGACGGGCGTTTGCTGACGCTGGAGGACACGGTCGAGTTCTTCAACTTGATCCTCGGCACGAAACTTGCGCCGGAGGAAAAGCAGGATCTGGTCGCGTTCCTGCGCACCCTCTAGCCGGCATGAAGTCGCACGGGTCTTATTTGGATGCACGAACCCATCCTTCGCACAGATCGCGAAGGATGGGGCACCCGCACCCGCTCCCAGGATGTCCTCAGTCGCGCTGGACAGACACGCGACTGAATCCCTTGTCTTCTTGCACATCGAACCGCACAGGCAAGAATTGACGTATGACGTGCATATTCGTCTGCGCGTGCAGGTTCAGACTGGTGGCCGTGAATGAACCGGCTCCTGCAAGCGCCAGCGGCAAGAGCAGCTGATCGGCAAGGTGCTCATCCACCGCCGCGTTCGATGCAAGATATCCTTGAGCTTGCCTGGCTGCATCCGCCGCAACATCTTCGGCGCTGATGCCACGCTGTCCGAAGGCCGTGAAGATCTCCGTCAACTGGCTGCTCTTGAGCTCAATCATTACCAGATTGCCAGGGCTTACAGAATTTTTGGTATCAACGCAGGACAAACACTCCGCGTCCCAGCCAAGCGTTTTTGCAGCCGCGTCCAGTTCGCGACGGGCAATGTGATAGGGCAAGTTGGCGACCAGGGCCACGGCATGCTTCGCAGTGATCTCGCCGCGCTCACCGATCGTAAGTGGCTGCAGGGCCGCGCACGGCTCGATCTCCACAGTGAATCGGCCTCCGCCCGCCGGATAGAAGCCGTAGCGCTGCAACTCAACCTTGACGCGGGGGCCCATCCGCTCGATCAGCGGCAGGAAGCACTGTTCAAGAAAGTCGAAAGGCGGCGCCATTGGATTATGGGTTCCGCCTTCGATCACAATGCGGCTCGGGGCGGTCGCGGTCATCAGCGCCGGCAGGATCGTTTGCAGCACAAGCATACCGCTGCCGGCGGTTCCAACCGCGAAGTGGTAGTCGCCGGCGTGCACCTTTCCGGGTATGAATGTGAGGAGCTTCGAGCCGAGCGAGGCTCCTTCAACTTCGCCAGCACCGACCTCGGCTGCCGCTCGGACTGCGGTCAGGTGCTGGCGAAGCAAACCAGGTTTTCCCCGTTTGGCGCGAATGTTCTCGATCCGGAACGGCTTCCCGGTGACGAGAGACAGACTTAGCGAGGTGCGGAGGATCTGTCCTCCGCCTTCGCCAAAAGAGCCGTCGATCCGGACCATGAGTTGGGTTTGCTCCATCGTGGTGTTCATACGCTTTCTCATGACTTTCTTTGCTATCCCTTTACGCAGACAACCTGGCGCAAAGTGTGAACGATCTCCACCAGGTCCGACTGCGCTGCCATGACCGCGTCTATCGGCTTGTAGGCGGCCGGCGTTTCGTCGATCACGTCGGCATCCTTGCGGCATTCCACACCTTCCGTCATGCGGATGTGGTCCTCAACCGTGAAGCGTTTCTTGGCTTCATGGCGAGACATTGCCCGGCCCGCGCCATGGCTGCAGCTATGAAAGCTCTCCGGATTACCAAGGCCACGCACAATGTACGAGCGCGCACCCATGCTGCCGGGAATAATACCCATGTCTCCCTCGCGGGCGCGGACTGCGCCTTTGCGGGTGACCAGGACGTTCTCGCCGAAGTGCGACTCTCTTGCCACGTAGTTGTGGTGGCAGTTGATGGCCTTCAACTCCGCATTGAACGCAGGCACGGCGCCGGAATTGCGCACCGCATCCACAATCTGCTGCATCATCAGGATGCGATTCAGCCGGGCGAAGTCCTGCGCCCACTCCACCGCCTCCACGTAATCGTCGAAGTGGTCCGTGTGTTCGGGGAAGTACGCCAGGTCTTTATCCGGCAGATTGACAAAGAACTTTTTCAGGTCGTTCTTTGCTAGCTCAATGAAATAGGAGCCCATGCGGTTTCCAACTCCGCGCGATCCGCTGTGAAGCATGAACCAAACCGTCTCGCTTTCATCCAGGCATACCTCGATGAAATGGTTGCCGGTCCCCAGCGTGCCCAGGTGATTCGCATGGTTTCCGCGATCCAACTTGGGATGCTTTGCCAGAATCGCGTCATAGCGGGGCTTCAGTCCTGCCCAGGCGGCCTGATTTCCGGCAGGAATGTCGTGCCACGCACCCTTGTCTCCAGCGCCCCCGTGGTTGGTTCGGCCATGAGGAACGGCTTTTTCAATCGCCTCGCGGATGCTGTGCAAGTTGTCGGGAAGATCGCGCGCGTTCATAGAAGTCTGTACGGCCATCATTCCGCACCCAATATCCACGCCCACCGCCGCGGGGATGATTGCCCCTTTCGTGGGTATCACGCTGCCCACGGTCGCACCGATGCCCCAATGCACGTCAGGCATCGCAGCGATCCAGCGGAAGATAAATGGCAGCTGGGCGACATTCAGCAACTGACCCTTGGCCTGGTCCTCCAACGAGACTCCTTTTGTCCACGCTTTGATTGGGACTCCGTTTTCGCCGCGAATTACGTTGTAGGTTTTATCTGACATTGGGCTCTCCTTCTGTCTTTCTCTCCTTCTGTCTTTCTGTCCTTCTATCTCTGAAGTGCAGAGAGAGAATCAGTGTCATTCTGAGCGGCAGCGAAGAAACTGCTCCGCTGCACTCAGGTTACACGAGAATTACTCTGCTATTGCTATCCAGACTCTGGAGGGCCAAAGATGATCTTGAATAATGTGCAATCCAAATGAAGAACCATTCTGTCCATGGCTGAAATCCACCGTCTCTGTGGTTGAAAACCACCAGTGTTTTCGCTTGGAAGCGTTCTTGGCCTTGTAGTGGCCCTAGAAAATCAAGTAATTTGAGACCAAGAGATTGGCATCCAACTTGCCCTACACTAAGTTGATTGTTAGGTCAGTCTCTCTGGGGGTGCTGGCTCTTATGAAATTTATGAAAACCGTGGCTCTCGGTTTCAGTCTCTTTATTTTCTTGGTCATCTTTTTTGTTCCGGGAAGCGCGCTTGGGCAGAGCTCCTCGTCTGAGGCGCGGCAAACCAACTCTACGGAAGCCAACCAGAATACCCAGGCGGTAACTGATGCCAAACCGAACACTCAGAACGACGAGCATCGTCACCGATACCACGTGCGACTGGGCACGATTGGTGTGGGAGGTGCGTACAGCCGGTTTTCCGGGCCGTTCTTTTACAATCCGTTCTGGTATGGCTTCTATCCTTACAGGCTCGGTTACTCGCCATTCTTTTATGATCCATTTTTCTACTCACCGTTTTACGCTCCAGGATATTTCGGGGGGTTCGCGTATGGCGAGAGCAAAGGTGAGGTGAAGTTGTCCGGGGCCCCCAAGACCGCTGAGGTCTATCTGGACGGGGCCTACGCCGGCACGGCCGACAAGTTGAAGAGCATCTGGCTTGACCCCGGGGCATATGACCTATCCGTCTCCACGCCCGGAGGCTCGCCGTTTCACCAGCGCATTTACGTGCTCAGTGGAAAGTCCCTGAAGATTGCAGCGAAGCTTCCGCAACAAGAGACGAAGCAAAAGACAACCGAGGAAAAACAATGAAGCTGAGGACATGCATCGCCGTTGCCTTGATGTGCGTGTTGTCGTTGTCCGCGGAAACCCCACGGGGAACCGTGCCGCGCGCGACCGCTGACCGCTATCCTGTCCATGCCGCGCAGAGCGGCGTCACCATTGGCGTGACTCTTCTTACACCTGATCAGGTCCGCAACGCTTTTGCTTCCGACGTAAACCGCTGCTGCCTGGTCGTGGAAGTTGCGCTGTATCCGCCCAAGGATTCCACGGTGGGAGTCTCGCTGAACAATTTCGTGCTGCGAGTGACCGGCACAGAGGTTGCGGCCAAGCCTTCAGGAGCCAAGGTACTGGCAGCCAAGCTGCAAAAAAAGGCCGCATCCCCGCAAGATCGCGACATCAGCATATCTCCTACCACGAGTGTGGGGTATGAGTCAGGCGGCTATGATCCCATCACCGGCCAACGACGCGGAGGCGGGATTTACACCTCCACAGGCGTAGGCGTGGGTGTTGGCAGCTCCCGGCCTCAGCCAGGATCCACCGATGTTGACCGCAATACCATGGAACTGGAGCTTGGCGAGAAGGCCTTGCCCGAAGGCGAGGCATCTGCTCCAGTGGCAGGTTATCTTTATTTCGCGTTGCCCAAGACGAAAGACAAGAAGGCTACGCACCAGCTTGAATATACCGTCAATGGGAATAAGATTGTGCTGACGTTGCCCTGAGTTATTTCAGGAAGAGTTCCCAGGATGCTTCCGGCATGTGGGTGTTTAAGTACCGTGTGCCCTGGAAAGCATACGATCTAAAACCGCAATTCCTAAAGATTGCCGCTACACCCGCTACGCCGCTACATTTTCCTCTCGTTTTTCCGAGAAGTTGTTTGCATACAGTTACTTACCTTAAATAAATCGACTCCAGAAAAAACGGTTTCTGAGACGCTACATGCCGCTACAACCCGCTACATTTGGGCAAATAGTAAATAGCAATTAGCAATTAACCAGAGGACTTTGCACATTTGCAGACAGAAGCGTTGAAAGCATTGGGTTTATGGAACCCGTGCTGGTTTTTCCTGACGCCTTAAGCTTGATTTCTGACGCCCTGAAACCCGTTTCTGACACCCTGAACGTCACTTATGACGACCTGAACGCTGTTTATGACGACCTGAACGCTGTTTATGACGACCTAACTCTTGCTGATGACGACCTCAAGAAGCACTTACCCCGTCAACCGCTTTTACTGATTCGACTCTTGTACCACACGCTTGCGAACTGAGACATTGAGACAACCTGCATTTTTATTGGGCAAATGCATTTTTGCAGTTTGCAATCTGGAACATGGAAGCGGACTCGGGCTGGCACATGCATATACCTGTGGCCAGCCCTTCATGTTTCAGGAGGCTACGGATTTTCGATATTCGGTTATCAAAGAGCTTTTTCCCGTCCCTGGGGACGAGAGAGAACGCCGGCGCGTTTTAGATATAGCCGCGCCGGTACAACCAATAGGGATGGTAGCCAGATTGATTCCCATCTGCAACATTACGGGGTAAATCTTCCAAGCGAGAGCGCCAGGACTTGGGCGAAAAGAAAATCAATCCGCCAGGTAGCTGATCTCCATTTTGCGGATGCGAAGGCAGGCGAAGATCAGGATTCCGGTACATAGGCATAACAGACCGGGAACTGCCAGCCATGGCGATACGGGGTCGGAGCCCACGGCGAACAAGGCAAGAATGCCTTCGGATGGGACAGGTACCGGGCTGAGCTGCTTCAGATAGAACATGATGCTGAACTTCTGCAGCAACGACGGGAGAATGGCGTGGAAGGTCTCCCACCCCAGAACGAATATTGCAGGAACGATTGGATTCTTAATGACCAGGCTGAGCGCCACGAATATGGAACCATATCCCAGGCAGGCCAGCACCGTTACTCCAAGATAAGCCACGAGATGTCCCATCCCCGGCCCATCGAAGACGAAGGCCCTTCCGGCAGCGCCGCCGTGAGCATAGATCAGAAAAAACGATCCAAAGACGCCCAGAACAAAAATCAACGTGGTCGTGACCATTCCCGCCACAAATTTTCCAAGCACCAGCAGCTCCCGGCGCATTGGGGAGAGAAAGTGATAATGCAGGGTCTTTTCGACAATCTCCCCGCGGAAAAGCCAGGTAAAGATTCCCAGGCAGCCGACAAAGATTCCAACGCGCAGGTAATAGATCTGGAAGACGTGCGCCATCACGCTCGTGCTTTCCTGAATATTGTCCCGTCCTGTCGGTGGATTTTGAATCACCATCATCAGCAGGATAGCGGTGGGGGCAAAGGCCACCAGATAAATCCAGATGCTGCGCCGCTTCAGGAAATTCCGCTTTACTTCAGACTGAATCAGCGCGGTCAGTTGGGCCGTCCACAACTGCCAGGGCGCTTCGCGCAAGAATTTGCGGCAAGATGCAAGCCAGGTCATACCGTACCTCCGCTGCCGCCAATCAGGTATTGGTACACCGAGTTCACGTCATCATCGGCAGGCGCCACAGTCTCCACGGCGATCTCCTCTTCCAGCACAATACGGTTCAGGAGCAGGTAAAACTGATCGGCATCCTGGGTGCGCACCAGCAGGCCCTTGCCGTCGGTGTGCAATTTGGCTTCAACCACGTGGTCCTGGCAAAACAGGCGGGAGGCCACTAGGTTAGGCCGGGAGCAGCGGACCAGAATCTGCATAGGATGCTCTTTCACCTCGCTACGCACGCCGTGGATCTGGCCTTCAGCCACCACATAACCATAATTCATCAGCACTACCTGATCGGAGATCTTGTCCACTTCCTGCAACACGTGGCTGGAGATGATGACGTGCAGGCCGTCTTTCCCTAAGGCCTGGAACAGGGCAATGGACTCGGCGCGCGCCATAGGATCAAGCCCGTTCAAGGGCTCATCGAGCACCAGCACCGTAGGATGATGCGCGATGGACTGGGCCAGGCGCATGCGCTGGCGCATGCCTTTGCTGTATCCCGCGATCCTTCGGGACGCCGCCTCACCCATATTGACCCGTTCAATCGCCTCTCTGGCCAGCCGCTGGGCCTCATTGTTGCTGATGCCGTGAAGCTTGAGCGATTGATAGACAAACTCGTATCCGGTTACGCCCTTGGGAAAAGAATCGAATTGCGTGCAGTAGCCAATGTGGCGGAAGAACTCTTCCGGCTTGTCCGGGGTGAGCCCCACCACACTGACCCGGCCCTGCGTGGGCCTGATCAGGCCGGTCATCAGGTTCATGAGCGTGGTCTTGCCTGATCCGTTTGGCCCCACCAGGCTGGTGACACCCGGCGGCAGGGCGAGGTTCACGCGGTTCACTCCCAGCACCTCGCCGTAAAACTTGGAGACGTTTTCAAAGACGATCTTGTTGTCGCTGCTCATCCGCGCTCCACCTCACGCGCTTTCAGCCGCCGGTTGAGAAGTAACAGACAGATTGCGCACACGGCGAACAAAGAAGCCCAGGCCGACCAAAGAGGCACAGTGTCATACCCCCATCCACGGGTGTAGTTTTGCGGTATGCGAAACAGATGGGTCCATATGAGTATCAGCATGTGAGGGACGTTCAAAAGCTCGCCCCATGGAGTTCCCAGAATAGCGCCCGCAATCTTGCCAAAACCAGGTAAGACAAAAAAGACTGCAAGCATCAGAGCGCTGGCCGCAATCCTCCACTTCACCCATATCGAGAGCGCCATGGCCAGCAGCGCAACCACTGCAATCCAGAGCAGGCATCCGATGAAGATGGCCCCCATCAGCCAGAGGTTTTCGAAGCCCCAGCCGTTGCCTTCAAGCTGTGCCTGCAAACCGAAGAGCAGCACTCCCGGAATCCAGGTGATGAACGAAAGCAGGACCACCACCGCGGAGATCTTGCCTAACAGGTATTCGGTCCGCGAGAGAGGCCGGCTCAAGTAGAGTTGCAAAGCATGGTTGGCGAAATCCTTGCTCATCATGCCCGGCACGGCCCACAGAGCCATAATGAAGGCCAGCCAAACCTGGTTTTGTAAAAAGATCCAGAACCATACGTTGCCGACAATATCTTTAGCTTTGAAGGTCATTCCCAGCATGAGCTGTACGGTGGCGTTATGGGCAATGTAGATGGTGAGCATCCCGATAAAAACCGGCATCAGGCATAGAAAGGTAAACGCCGTGAACCTGCGCGACTCAAAGATGGAGGCAGCCGAGTACCGCGAAAGCACCAGGAACCGCGACCAGGAGGGCGTGAAGGCTCCATCGTAAACCTTGTAGGATCTCTTATAGACGGCCACTTGCGGTTTCCCTCGCTTCCGGTCTGTCTTCCATGGCTTTCAGGAAAATGTCTTCCAGGGAGTCGCGCCTGTAATTCATACGCCGAATCTGTACCGTATGTTCCGCCGCCAGCTGATATAGCTGACGCACCGCCACATTTTCGGGAAGGACGATCTTCAGCCGTCCGCCGGCAAAGCTGGCGCACTCGCAGCCAAGGCCATCAATGGCTTTGACAAAGCCGTTTTCGCGATCAATCTCCAGCTCCAGGAACTTCCGGTTGGCCTTGCGCTCCTCTTCCAGATTGCACAGGGCGGCGATGCGTCCCTGTTTCAGAATCAGGACCTGGTCGCAGCTGTCCTCTATATCACGGAGCAGATGAGAGGAGATCACGATATGCACCTTGCCGGTATCGCGAATTTCACGGACGAGCTGCAGCATGCGCTGGCGGGCCGCCGGATCAAGGCCGTTGGTGGGCTCATCCAGCAGTAACAACCTGGGGCCATGCACCAGCGCCTGGGCCAGCTTGACCAACTGCTTCATCCCCAGAGAATAAGTACCCACCTTGCGATACCGGACTTCGCCAAGCCCCACGTAAAAGAAAGCTTCATGAGCGCGTTCCATGGCTTCGCGGCCGGGCAAGCCGGAAATTTCAGCCATGTAACGCACAAACTTTATTCCGCTCATCTCGGCAATAAAGGCATCGCTTTCCGGCATGTAACCGATCACCGAGCGCAATTGGCTGATGTCGCCGCGAATGTCATTGCCAAAGATCCGGGCAGTGCCGGCGCTGGGAGGATAGAAGCCCAGCAGGGTATTGATGAGGGTTGATTTGCCGGAGCCATTGGGTCCGAGCAATCCGATGCAAAGCCCGGTCAAAGAACCGTTCAAGCCATCAAGGATGGTCCGGTTCCCCAGCTTCACTGCGAGATTTTCCAGCTCAATAACGGAAGGCATAGGTGTCTTTATCTTTAGTACTTTATTTGTACTCCTAAACGGCCCTTTCGTTTTGCCTCAAGGCCGGCGTTAAGCACCCCCCAAGCAGAGCGATTCTCGCGTTCCTTAAGGGCAGCGGAGCAGTTTCCTTTCGGCTCGCGGGCTCACCTCCAGGACAGGCTCTTCGCTGCCGCTCAGGATGACACTGATACTTTTTCTGCATCGGGTTATTTTCACCCAACGTTTCTTTGCCGGCAGTTCCTGTCTAGTGCATCTTCTTCCCCGATTGCCCCTCATGGTGGGCCTTCATCCTCGCCTGTGACTGCGTTGCTCGCAGGATTGAAGTCAGGGCCAGCGTATTCAGGTCGAAGAAGCGGGTATTGCTGGCTACCCGGATGGCGTTGTCTTCACCATACGCGCATACCACGCTGGGTTTACTTTCCGCCGCGAGCTGCTGGAGTATCTGCAACTGCGAAGGCGTGAGTTGTTGAGCCAGCGGTGCCATGAGTGGAGAAATGTTCTGGTAGAGCAGCGCCGAAACATTGGTATTCCGGTCTTGCGGCAGAAGCTTGTGAAAATTGGCTGATTTCGCAAGCGAGTTGCCGCTCTTGTGAATGTGTACCGCGCCTTTTACGAGGCCGCGGCTGGCGCCGATAATCAGGTAACCATCAGTGAAGGCGTAGTTAATTTCCAGGTTGTTCGCAGAGTGTGGAGCCAGGAAAGTGTAGTAGGTAATCCCGTCTTCCGTCTGCTGTTCAACGTTGAATTTTTCGCCCGCTTTCATCTGGGTGGCGGCAAAGGCAAGCAACTTCTGCAATGTTTCCTGCAAGCGGGCCGGATCGTTGACCTCGGCAATCACCTTCCAGGAAGGCGTCGGCAGGACCGGGCCATCCAGAGCGAAGGTAATTTCTCCTCCCAGGGTATCCACCAGGTCTTCACGGGCCCGTATGTTTAATGCGGCCTCCAGCATCGCAATCCCGGCGTTAGGATCGTTGCCGGAAGCCTCAGCCATCTCCAGGAAGTCATTAAAGATCTGTCCTGGTTTTTTCGCAACCAGAGAGACCACTGCGCCTGCGTCCTGCGAGACAAAGTCCAGGCCGCCCATTGGAGCCGGCGTTCCCAGCCATGAAGCAACTCCATGGCGAGCGCCGTTAAATGCCAGTTCAGCGCGGTTCAATGCCTGGCCGTCGGTATCTTTGCGCTCCGCAATCAGGAAGCGGACGTCAGAGAACCCGCTGCGTTCAAAGGCCATCCGCTGGCTTTCCCGTTTCATCCCAGCCTCCGCCCGGCTGGACATTTGCTCCAGATCCGCGCCAATGAGCAGGCCGGCTCCGTCTGTATAGGCTTGGGCTAAACGCTGCCCGAAAGGAGTGGAGGCAAATCCACCCGCGCCTCGTTTCACCCGCGCATTAAAGTCGCGCAATGCCTCAAGGGAAGGCGAAGCGACCACTAGGTCGGAACCTACGAGGATAAACATTTTGTCGGACTTGTTGCCGGGCTTGGACTGGTTGGGCTGGACGGTCGCGGTCATCAGTTCCTGCTCATCCAGGATCCGGAAGGAAGCTTCTTTTTGTGGCGATGGCGGGATCTGCTTCTCGATAAAGGCCCTTAGCCCCGGCTTGCTTACTTCCGCGGCAACCAGAGGCACTGGATTGTCCTTCTCCCCAAGCGACATGGAGAACACAACCTCGTTGCCAAGGTATTGTCCAAGGTCATGCACCTT
>DATMMY010000263.1:0-25455 GCA_035569515.1 Candidatus Solibacter sp.
CTGGCCAGCTCTACGATCTCCTACTATGTCGCGGCCGAGGACCGCGAGGACTTCTTAGCGCTCCTGCAGAAACAAGGCCAGGTGATCAATTATGAATGCCGGCAGCGCAGAAAAGACGGCAGCACTTTCTGGATTCTGGAACGCGCCACCATCGTGACCGATTCGCTGGGACGGCGGGTGATTGAAGGCACAGCCATCGATATAACCGAGCGCAAACAGGCGGAGATCGCTCTACGCCAGTCGGAAGAGCGTTTCGCTACAATCTTTCGCCACAGCCCTGTGGGATGCGGCATTGTCTCTTTGGATGGGACGTTCCTGAACGTGAACGAGAACCTTCTGCAGATGTTGAAGTTGTCTGCCGACCAAGTCATCGGCAAGAGCGGCGTAGAACTAGGTTTATGGAAAGGCAAGGAAGAACGGGAAGCCTTTTATCAAAAATTGCGGGCGGACGGCTCAGTGCAAAATCTGGAAATTGAATTCAAAGATTCAGAGGGCAACCGGCGCGTCGGTCTTTATTTTGCAACGCTGGTCCGAATCGGCAACAAAGAATGTATTTTCGGCATGCAGTTGGATTGCACCGAACAGCGCGAACTGGAAGCCAAGTTCCTGCAGGCCCAGAAGATGGAGGCCCTTGGAAGGCTGGCGGGCGGAGTGGCCCATGACTTCAACAATCTATTGGGTGTGATCGGCGGGTACGCCGAGCTTCTGGAATCCACTCTTGGCCGCGATGAAAACTACAAACGTTATTGCGCCAAGATCATTGAAACCACACAACGCGCCAGCGGCCTGACCCGCCAGTTGCTGACCTTCAGCCGCAAGGAAATTACACGCGTTGCACCGCTTAAGCCCGGCCAGGCGATTCGCGATCTGGCCAACATGTTGTCGCGGATGATTGGCGAAGATGTTGAAATGAATCTTGACTTGCGCTCCACCGGCACCGTGCTCATCGATAAGACCCATTTCGAGCAGATCATCTTTAATATCGCCGTGAATGCCCGGGACGCCATGCCTGCCGGAGGCCAGATCTTCATTGAGACAGAAGACCTGTTTCGCCCGGCACCGGACGCGGCAGGTTACGCTGAGACGCACTATGTAGTCATCAAAATCCGCGACACCGGTGTAGGCATGGATGAGAAAACTCGCGTCCATGCCTTTGAGCCTTTCTTTACCACCAAGGCCATGGGACGCGGTACCGGCCTGGGACTGGCCACCGTGTATGGCATTGTTCAGCAATGTGGCGGCGAGATCAGCATCGAATCAGAGCCGGACAACGGCGCTCAAATCACTATTTTGCTTCCTGCGGTACTGGAGACCGAAACGGCAGATGATCACCCGCATCAGTCTCAACTTTCCAAGGGCAGCGGGCACCTTCTCCTGGTGGAAGACGAACCTGAGCTCCTGGATGCTAACGCCGAATTCCTGCGTTCCCTGGGTTACTCGGTCAGTTGCGCCGGCAGCGGTCCGGAGGCTTTGGACCTTATCTCCGAGATTCCCAAGCTTGATTTGGTGATCAGTGATGTGGTGATGCCCAGAATGAATGGACGCGAGTTTGCGGATAGCCTGTTGGAAGTGCGTCCGAACACCAAGATCCTCTTTGTGTCCGGCTATGCTGACGACATCGTGCTCCAGACTGGCATCTCAGCGCTCGGCACACCCTACCTCCAGAAGCCATTTTCCCTGAAACAACTAGGCTACAAGGTCCAGGAGTTGCTGGCCGTGCAAGTCAATGAAAATTCAAACGGAAATCACTAGAGCGGTCGGCAGTGCAAATACAAGCGAGCTATATATAGGATGATGCGGGAAAGGTCCGCAAACGGGTGTAGCTTTGAAAAGGCACGGCTTCAGCTGTGCCGCAAGCTATTGAAAGTACAGCTGACTTCAGCCCAAATGTAAGCTCGAGTCCCAAATGCGGCGGGATAGTTTAATGCTAAAATCGCTCTGAAGAAAATAGTACTGGTTCACAGCCGATTTAATTAGTAGACTACGCGCAGAAGTAATACTTCTCCCCTACCAGGTATGCACTCATAAGTTTTTTAGATTTTGGCCGATATTGCTGTTGTCAGTAGCAGGTATCCCAGATCTATTGAAGGCCCAGCGGTTTTGAAAAAACGAAGGAAGAAACTCCATGTCAAGGCAGTCGGAGCAGGTCGTCGTTTTCCTGGTTATGACGATCCTGACTACGATGTTCGCCTGGATTTACCTGCGTGACCGCCAACCCAGAACCCGGTTGTGGATGCTTGGCTGGAGTGCCATCTATGGGCACTTTACAGTAGCGCTGCTCTTCAGTTTTTCGCGGATCTCTCCCCATTGGAGCACCTTTCTTAAGATCTCGACCCTGGAAGTTGCGGGAATCAGCTTCCTGCTTTCCGTTTCCGAGATCTACACGGACAGACGAAAGCGCCTGGCATTTGTGATATTGGCTGGAGCCATGTCAGTGATCTATACCATGTGCCTGGTCTGGACCACCAAGCATATCTGGATCTATCCGCTGATTCTGATTACTGCCGCCAGCATCAGCTTGCTTCACGTAGTTCGCTATTACGGGTGGAGGACTCGTTACTTATATGTCTTCAGTCTGGTGATTATTCCCCACGGCATCTGGTCCGTCTGGCAATCCTTGGTCCACAATCCTGCCGCGGGACTATTTTCGTTTCTAAGCGCATTCTTTGCCATATCGGGCCTGCTCTACTGGCGATACTATCGAAGATTCAGTCCCGGAGTCATCACAACTTCGACCTCCTTTCTCGCCTGGGGAGGCATATTCCCTCTGGCCCAGATCCTGCATTCGCCTATCCTGGGGCCCGAGAGCGTGAGTGTAGTTTGGGACCTCCCAAAGTATTTCGTCGCGATTGGCATGATTCTGACTTTGTTTGAGAACCAGACCATGCTGGCCGTTAACATTGCGCACAAGTTCCAGTCCCTGTTCGAGGGGAATCTGGCCGCCGTGTATGTCGCAACTCTCGACGGAACCTTGCTGAATTGTAACGGAGCCTTTGTAGAGATGTACGGTTTTAGTTCAAAAGCAAGTGCTCTTGCCGCACGCGTCGTTGCCTGCTATGTCGATTCCGACCAGCGCGAGGAATTTATGGGGCAACTGAGAGCAGATGGCCGCGTGGTCAATTATGAGTCTCAACAACGCAGGCAAGACGGCTCGATATTCTGGACCCTGGAAAGGGCCACGATTGTTCAGACGGCCGCCGAAGTAGTGATTGAAGGCACAGCTTTAGACATCACCGAGCGCAAGCAATCGGAGATAGCCTTAAGACAATCGGAGGAGCGGTTTTCCACCATATATCGCCATAGTCCCATGGGTTGCGCCATCACTTCATTGGAGGGAGTGTTCGTCGACGTCAATGAGAACCTGCTGCGCCTCCTGAAATTGCCCGCAGACCGGGTTATTGGGAAAACTGCAATCGAGGTGGGCTTCTGGAAGTCAGAAGAAGAACGTGCCGGCTTTCATCGAAAACTGCGTGCGGAAGGCTCCGTGCAAAACCTGGAAATTGAGTTCAGGGATTCCGAGGGAGGACGTCACACAGGCCTCTATTTTGGGACGCTGGTCCGCATCGGCGATGAAGAATACACCTTCGGTATGTTGCTTGACCATACCCAGCAGCGCGAACTGGAAGCTAAGCTCCTGCAAGCTCAAAAAATGGATGCCTTGGGCAGGCTTGCCGGGGGCGTTGCTCATGATTTTAATAACCTGCTGGGTGTAATCAGCGGATACGCTGAACTTCTGGAAACCAAGCTTGGCCACGAAGACCGTTACGGGCGTTACTGCACCAAGATCATGGAAGCGATCCAGCGTGCCACCGGTCTTACCCACCAGTTGCTGACCTTCAGCCGCAAGGAAATCAGCCGTCCGGCTCCGCTCAGGCCCAATCAGACTCTGCGGGAATTGGCCGGCATGTTGTCCCGGCTCATCGGCGAAGACATTGAGGTCAAAGTGGATTTGCGGTCCAGAGGAGCGATTGTCATAGACAAGACCCACTTCGAACAGATTATTTTCAACATCGCCGTGAATTCACGGGACGCCATGCCCCACGGCGGTCAGTTGATAATTGCAACCGAAAATCAAACCGGGCCTGCTCCTCTGGAAATCCCGTATGTGGCCATTCGTATCCGCGATACCGGCGAGGGTATGGACGAAGAGACCCGGCAGCATGCCTTTGAGCCTTTCTATACCACCAAGCCCATGGGACGCGGTACCGGGTTGGGGCTGGCAACCGTTTATGGAATCGTGAAGGAACGTGAGGGAGAGATCAGCATTGAATCGACTCTCGGAAGAGGAACACAGATCTCCATTCTGCTTCCAATCGTTCCCCAGATCGAAGAGGTAGACGATGCTGATGTGGCGCCGGTCTTTTGTAGAGGCACCGGCCACATCCTGCTGGTGGAAGATGAGCGTGAGCTCCTGGATGCCAACGCCGAACTGTTGCGCTCCATTGGGTATTCGGTACGGTGCGCCGGGAGCGGTTCTGAAGCTCTGGAGCTGATCCCTGGGCTTCCGCAACTTGATCTGGTGATCACGGACGTGGTGATGCCCAAGATGAACGGACGCGAGTTTGCCGACCGCCTGCTGCAAATGCGTCCGCAGACCAAGGTGCTCTTCGTTTCGGGACATACCGACGATGTCGTGCTCCAGGCCGGCATCTCAACGCTCGGCACGCCTTTCCTGCAGAAACCATTCTCCTTAAAACAGCTTGGTTTCAAGATCCAGGAACTGTTGGCGGTGTAGGCAGCACTCAGCACTCAGCCGTCAGCATTCAGCCAAAGCAAGAACTTTTTTTACCGCAAAGGACGCAAAGGACGCGAAGGAAAAGCAAGGGGCTGAGCTTGCCTTTCTCCGCTCGGTGTGACTCCTTATCACCATGTGCTTTAAAATCTTGCTTTTTTGTCAAGTTTTCGTACCGCTTTTGGCCCCATAGGATTCCCCCCTCTGCTTTTTCCTTCGACTCTGCGGTGAATTTGATTGCTTTCCTTCCTGTTCCTTAGTGGCCTCTGTGGTTGATTTCTATCTTCTTCGCGCCCTTTGCGTCCTTTGCGGTAAAAAAGTTCTTGTTTTGGCTGAATGCTGACGGCTGAGTGCTGACTGCTGAATGCTGGTCCATGAAATAATGCTCCCGTGAAGGTTTTATCCAAAGCCGCTTTGTATCAGCTGCTGCCGTCTGTGGATGAGGTGCTGCACATCTCTGGAGTGGCGGCCCTGATCGAGCAGGAAGGCCAGCCACTGGTTGTCGATGCCACTCGGAAGGTGTTGGGCAGGCTTCGCGAGGAGATCACTTCCGGTCGTTTGTCATCCGACGATGCGGTGCAGCTCGCAGTTGCCTGCCTGCCGGAATCCATTGCCCGTGAGTTACATAGTGCATTGGAATTTTCGCTGAAGCCGGTAATCAATGCTACCGGCGTTATTCTGCACACCAATCTGGGCCGGGCGCCACTGGCGGCTTCCGCGCTGCAGCGCATCAGCCAGGTGGCTGGTGGATATTCAAACCTGGAGTTCGATGTCGCGGCAGGAGATCGGGGCAAGCGGGATGTCCACGTGGAGCGGCTGTTCGCTCAGTTGTTGAACCAGGAGGGCGTCAGCGGGATTCGAACGGTGGCCGTGAATAACTGTGCCGCCGCAGTGATGCTGGCATTGAACACGCTGGCCGAAGGTGGCGAGGTAATTGTCTCGCGCGGTGAACTGGTAGAGATTGGGGGCTCGTTCCGGGTGCCGGATGTCATGGCCAAATCGGGCGCAGTGCTGCGTGAAGTAGGCACCACCAATCGGACGCGGATCGCCGATTACGAGCGGGCCATCACGGAGAAAACCAAACTGCTCCTGCGCGTCCATCGCTCCAATTTCGCCATCGTCGGGTTCACCGAGCAGCCAGCCCTGGAAGAGCTGGCCGCGCTGGGACACAAACACAACATCCCAGTCATGGAAGACCTGGGTGGCGGGGCATTTTTGCCGTTGCGCAGCCTGGGCGTCAATGAGAGTGGCGTGTTAGAGAGCCTGCGCGCGGGAATCGATCTGATCACCTATAGTGGAGACAAGATGCTGGGCGGCCCGCAAGCAGGCCTGCTCAGCGGACGCGAAGATCCGATCAGGAAGGCCCGCGCCAATCCTCTATTTAGGGCTTTACGCGTGGACAAGCTCACCTATGCGGCGCTGGAAGCTACCTTGATGGAATACGTCCGGCAAAATTATGATGCCATTCCTTTTGCCCGCATGATACGTCTTCCGGCTGAGGACATCCACAAGCGCGCCCAGGTTCTCAGCACCAACGTTCTGCGCAACAACCTGAAGGACGCGAAGAAGTTACGGATTGAGATCGTGCCCGGCGAATCACTGGTAGGCGGAGGTTCGGCTCCCAGCTCAACATTGCCTACCCATCTGCTTGCGATCATCTCGGAGCACCTGAGTGCAGACGAACTTGCCGCTCGCCTGCGTGGTCACAATCCTCCGATTGTCACCCGGGTAGAAGAGGGCCAGGTGTTGATTGATCTTCGCACGGTCTTTGAGCAGGAAGAGCCGGAAGTGACCCGGGCATTGATGCAACTCGGCTAAAGGATTTTAAATTTCAAATTTGAAATTTAAAATCTCTAAAAACTCGGAGCACAAGATACTGCCCGGACAAAGGTAAAATCTGCCTATGGCGACGGTCTACACCATAGGCCACTCCACTCGTGATCTGGCTGATTTCTCCCGCGTGTTGCAGGCGCATGACGTTCGCCTGCTGGAAGATATCCGCGCATTTCCCATGTCGCGCCGCTACCCTCAATTCAATCGGGAAAACCTGGAGATGTGGCTGCCGGAAATTGGCAGCGAATATGTCTGGGAAAAAGATCTGGGCGGCAGGAGAACCAGCCAATTGCCTCCGAACCAGTCACCGCACGTGGCCTTGAGAAATCCCGCGTTTCGCAACTACGCGGACTACATGCTATCAGCTAAGTTCCATAAGGCAATTGAGCGGCTGGTGGAACGCTCTGAGAAGGCCAATACGGCAATCATGTGTGCCGAATATGTTTACTTTCGCTGCCACAGGATGCTGGTTTCGGACTATTTGCTGAGCCAGGGGCATACGGTTTTACATATCCTTGATGAGAAACCTCCCACACTTCATAAACTAAGCCAGGACGCTCGAATTGTGGACGGCCAGTTGATCTATCGCGGCGACTATTTGCTGTAACAATCTTTGCAAGGATTAAGGTCTTCGTCGTTCTCCTCTCAGAAGTAAAGGGGAGGGCGTGTATGAAGAATCGAGTTTTGATTTGTCTCGCCGTGGTCGCCACAATCTGCGCGATGATGGCCATTCTGCCGCGCAAGGCCGCAGCCGGTTCGCAGAGCGGCAACAGTTCACAGCTACAGATTCTGGGGAAAGATGGTGCCATTACAGGTTTTGTTCCCTTGCGCCACACGGCCGTTAAAACGGAGATCAGCGGCTTTGTCGCCAGGATTTCCGTTACCCAGGAATTTGAAAATGTGCTTTCCAACGCGGTGGAGGCGATCTATGTGTTTCCGTTGCCCCAGGACAGCGCCGTCGATGGCATGACCATGCGTATCGGCGACCGCGAGATCCGGGCTGTGATTCATGAGCGCGAAGAGGCCCGCAAGATCTACGAGGCGGCCCGCACTGCCGGCCATACAGCGGCATTGCTTGACCAGGAGCGCCCCAACATATTTACGCAATCGGTCGCCAACATTCCTCCCAATTCGAGAGTTGAGGTCACGCTTTCAGTGATCGAAGTGCTTAAGTACGAAGCTGGCACTTATGAATTTGCATTTCCATTGGTGGTTGGCCCACGTTACATCCCCGGCGCTCCCACGGGACAAACGCAACCTGTAGACAATAATGGAGCCGGAGTACGAGATGTTTCCTTTGGCTCTCGAACCGCCGGGTCTGAAACTGCGAACGATCCGCAGGCGCGGGGCACCATGGCAGATACAGACCAGGTACAGGATGCATCCCGCATCAGCCCTCCGGTAGCTGGAGTTCATACCGACGATGCACACGCGGGCCATGACGTTTCCATGGAGATCAGCCTGGCGGCAGGAGTGCCGATTGCCGACGTGGATTCAAGCTCCCACAAGATTCTTGCTGACCGGACTGGGGCAGATGCTTTCCACGTACAGCTTGCTGACGACGCGGTTTTGCCCAACAAGGATTTTATTCTCAGGTACAAAGTCGCCGGGCAGGGAGTCAGTGACGCCATCCTCACCCATGCCGACCGATCCGGTGGATATTTCGCTTTTATCCTGCAGCCGCCGGAGCGTGTCCCGGATGGAGCCACGGTTCCCCGGGAGGTCATTTTTGTCCTGGACACGTCCGGCTCCATGTGGGGCTTCCCGCTGGATGTGGCCAAGAAGACGATCCGGCGCGCGCTGGACAACCTTCGTCCGGAAGAGACGTTTAACTTGATTACTTTTTCCGGCGACACCAGGATACTGTTTCCTGAAGCAGTTTCTCCTACCAAGGCCAATCTTTCGGCAGCCAAGAAAGTTCTGGACGGCGCCTATGGCAGCGGCGGAACGGAAATGATGAAAGCCATTCGCGCCGCCCTCGGTGATGACGCCGATGCCGGGAGACCGAAAGGCAGTCTGCAACCAGTGCGGGTCGTATGTTTCATGACCGATGGCTACGTGGGCAACGACGCGGAGATTGTCGCTGAGGTACAAAAGCATCCTGATGCGCGCGTGTTCTCGTTTGGCATTGGCACCGCGGTGAACCGCTTCCTGCTGAGCAAGATGGCCGATGAAGGACGCGGCGAGGTTGAGTTCGTAACCAACCCTGGAGAAGCCGAAGCTGCTGCGGACCGTTTTTATGAGCGGGTCCACTCGCCGGTGTTGACCAATGTCTCGCTGGAGTGGAATGGAGTTCCGGTGTCCGAGCTGTATCCCGCCCGGGTGCCGGACCTGTTTTCCGCGAAGCCCATCATTCTTACCGGGCGTTACGCCAAGCCCGGAAAAGGCTCGCTGACCATTCGAGGCACGCAAGCCGGAGGACAATTCAGCCGCACGGTCCAGGTAGACTTTCCGGCTGAAGGCCCCGGCAATGCCGTACTGGAAAAGATTTGGGCAAGGCGCAAGGTGGATGACTACATGTCGCAGGACTGGATGGGAATCCAGCAGGGCCAATCAAAGCATAAAGCCGAAATCATCAAGGTGGGACTGGAACACAGTCTGGCTACCCAGTACACATCGTTTGTTGCGGTGGAAACCAGGACCGTGGTTAAAGATGGCAAGCCGGTGCGCATTGAAGTGCCGGTGGAACTGCCGGAACACGTATCGCCACTGGCCGTACCGAACGGTGGCATGAACGGCTTAGCGCTCAGTGCCCCACCCCCCAATCAGCCTTCTACGTACACCTATTCGGCAAACTCAGTGAGCGAGACGATAGAGGTCACTGCGGCCGCGCCGATGATCGAAACAGATCGGGCGCAGGTGACGCATACGTTCGATGGCGCGCTGTTGAATCCTACCGTCGATGTCAGCAAAGCCGAAGGAATCATTGATGCGACGAAACGCCGTTCCAAGGAGAAGAGCGAAAAACGAGAGGCTGACCGCGCAACTCGGTTGGCTGCATGGCGATCAAAGCTCAGCCCCGAGTTACGGCGGATTTACGATTGCTCCATGATGTCCTCCGTGGCCCAGACGCAGAACAAATGCAGCCTGCCGGCAGCGGGAATGATCACTGTGCAGGTGCGGCTCGGCGCCACGACACCGGAGATTGCCCAGAAGCTCTCGAGCGCAGGACTCACTGTCAAGAACGGAGCGGGGTCTGCGCTGGTCACGGGCGAGCTGAAAATTTCCAAGCTCGCGCAGTTGGCCCAAATTGCCGAAGTGACGGCGATAACGGAGGCAAAAGAGTAGATTTGCTTGAGATTACAGATTGGAGATCAATCCGTAGAGACGCAGGGCACCTGCGTCTCTACGCAAGTTTGCGCAGCTAGCGGAGTTCCACCGGCTGCGTGAGTCTGAAGGTCAAAGCGGTTTCGGCCGGCAGCACAATGTCTTTGTTGCCGGTGAATGCAGCCCCGGCAGTCCCAGCGCCTGCGCCTGCGGCGGCCCCAATGGCTGCTCCTTTGCCGCCTCCGGCCAGCGCACCTATCAGGGCGCCAGCACCTGCACCGCCTCCGATAAATCCAACTGATCTTTTGCCTTTGCCCTTGAGTGAGCGGGCAACAGAGGTGGTTTCCACCTGGTGCTCTCGCCCGTTGATGGTGACTGAATCAAGCCGTACCTGCAGGCGGGCGCCACCTTTGAAATGTCCCATGCCTTTGGCATCCACTACTGTACCGCGAGCGGCTGCCCCTTCCTCGATAACGGTCTTTCCATCTACAACCACCGGTTGTGCAACCGTGGCGGAAAAGCTCTGCCCGGCCTGGCTGTTCTTGGAACTCAATCCCTCTCCCAGCCGCACGACAATCACCGTGCCGGAGGGTATGGCAGTTACTTGGGCGCTGCCGGACTTTTTCCCTTTACTATCGGCAGAGCCCGCGCCGGAGCCGGTAGAGCCTGCATTGTCGGCTGTGGTTGCCGGTGTGCTGGATTTTTCGCCGCAGGCCAGTAGAAAGGCCAGCGTAAAGAACATCACGATGAAGAGCAAACGGGGAGATTTCACGACTACCTCCTGAGGCATTGATTCTCTACCAGATTACCAGTTCAGGCAAATACACAAACGGGGGTGTACCTGATAATGCATGGGGCGCATCTCCAGATTCAAATGCGGATTGGCCCTGGAAACAGAACCTACTGTTCTTCTCCAGATGCGGCAACGGCCGCGACACTGGCCGCCGGTTCGGACGTGCTCTGGTCTTTCATGGAATCTTTGCCCTGGGTCTGGGTTTGCTGGAGGAACTTTTGGGTGTTGAGCAAAGGGCGTTCCAGACTGCCATTGTAGCTGGTCCATTCGGATCCCGACTCGCGCTCAAAATGGGCGCGCATGCTCTCCATCTTGGAATCCAGGTCGTCGAGATAGTGGAGCATCAGGGCTTCCGGGAACATGGGCATTTTGGGACTGCCAAATTCATATTTGCCGTGATGACTGATAATCATGTGCTCCAGCAGGGTCTTGTATTCACCGGGGAATCCAGGTACCAGAGCGAGTTTTTCCTGAAGCATTTCGAGCTCGATAATCATGTGACCCAGCAATTGCCCTCGGGTGGTATAGGAAAAAGAGCGGGCAAAACTCAGTTCATGGATTTTCCCGATATCGTGAAGAAACGCGCCCGTCAGCAGCAGGTCACGGTCAATCATTTCAGGATAATTCCGGCAAGCAAGATCGCACAGGCGGGAGAGAGAAACAACGTGGTCCAGCAGGCCCCCAACAAAAGCGTGATGCAGGGTCTTGGCGGCCGGAGCATTCTTGTAGGCGCGTTCAATCTGCGGGTCGGACATGAAGGCCTGTACCAGCGCTTTCAGATGGGGATTGCGGAAGCTTTCCACGAACTCGCCCATGGTCCGCCAGAGTTCATCGATATTTTTGGTGGTCCTGGGCAGGTAATCGTCAAAGTCAATTTCTGAGTCTTCCAGGCAGCGCACCTTATGGATGGTGAGCTGAAAGCGGCCGTTGAACTTATTCAGCAGGCCACGGATCTTCACAAAATCATCCTGATCGAATGAGCCGAGGTGCTCGTTCACGTTGTCCCACATCTTGGCCTCAAGCTGGCCGGTGCGGTCTGCGACCGTAAGCGCAAGGAATAGCTCGCCGCTCTTTTTGGGCTTGACCTGCTTGGTGGCAACTACAAAGGAAGAAGTAATGACCTGATTCTCGAATTGCCCTGCATCGGAAATGTAGAAGTCTTTCATGGGGCTGCGACCACAGCTATCTTACTGGACTTTTTGAGAAAGGCAATCGGGGAAAATCAGTATGGATAGGGAATATCTTTCCAGTGTTCATAGACCTTGGCGGCCTTGAAGAGTTTGAATAGCTCGGGATCGAGTTCACCGTCTTTGACCGAGAACTCAAGAATCTCCAGGGCGCGCTCCACAGAAACCGCTTTCTTATAGGGACGGTCGGCGGCAGCCAGCGCGTCAAAGATATCGGCAATGGTCATCATGCGCGTCTGCACCGGAATTTCCGGCGCGGAGAGCTTATAGGGATAACCAGTCCCATTCAGTTTTTCGTGGTGCCCCCGGGCAATCTCGGGAATATTGCGGATCTCGTTGGTCCAGGGAATCTGGTCAAGAAACTTGAAAGTGTTTTCCACGTGCTTTTCAATCTGGCGGCGCTCATCATCATCCAGCGAACCTTTACGGATGGAGAGCAGCCGGACCTCATCTTCGTGCAGCAGCGGCTTTCTGATTCCATCGAAATCCAGGTAATTTACGGCGGCAATGCTCAGCAGGCGGTCGAAATTGCCCTCCGGCAGCACGGTTGGCTCATTGGACCGTATGACGGCCTGCAGGTATCCATCGACTTCGGTGACGGCGTCCGCCAGCTTGGCATCAAGCTTTGGCAGCGACCGCAAAAACTCTTCCCGGCCTTTTTCCAGCAGGTAATCAATCTTGGACTGGAGCGCCTCGTTCTCCAGGGTCCGCTTCACGAAATCGAAGCGCTGCTTGATCAATTCCAGTTGCGAAGGATAGAGCTTCTTGGCCTTTACCAGCACCTCTTCCGGTACCCCTACTTTGCCAAAATCATGGAGCAGGCTGGCATAGCGGATTTCCCGCATCTGGTTGTGAGAGAAATGAACGTCAGCGTAGACGCCATGGTCGCATCGGTCTACAACTTCGGCCATGGCCACGGTCAGATTGCGCACGCGAGATGAATGTCCGGAAGTAGTGGGATCGCGGGCCTCTATGGCAGTAACCGAAGCTTGCACAAAATCTTCAAATAACTTCTGGATGGACTCATATAACTGGCTGTTTTCCAGGGCCACCGCTGCCTGGCTGGCCAGGGAGAGCACAATCTCCTGCTGCCTTGCCGTATAGGGGATGACCTGCTGCACCACAGCCGAGAGCGAGGCCAGCTTGGCGTTGAAATCGCGTTTGGCGTTGATGAGTTGGAGCACCCCCACGATCTTGTCTTTCTGGTTGCGCATGGGCACGGCCAGGATGGACTTGGTGCGATATCCGGAGTCAGTATCGAACTTGCGGTTGCGGACGTAAGGTCGGTCCGGCGGAAGATGGTACGCATCTTCGAGATTGACGATCTCCCCAGTCAGGGCCACATAGCCGGCGATGGAGCGCTCGCTGATCTCCATGGTCTTTTCGCGGAATGGAACATTCACGGTATCGTTTTGCGCCAGGCTGAAGCGAATCTGTTCTTGATAGAGGTCTCCCTGGGGTTTAGGCGGCTGGTTGTTAAAACGCATTCTCTGCTGTTCGCGATCAAGTGGAAGCTTTTCCACCAGGTAGATCGATCCGGCGTCGCTCCGGGTAAATTCCCGCGACTTGGTCAGGATTGTTTCCATCAACTTGCGCGTATCATGCTCGGCGGAAAGCGCCACGCCAATCTGGTTCAGCTCATGAATTTCCTTGGTCACGCCGGCCAGCCGTTCGTTCACCTCGTGCCGGCTCTGGACCAGGTGAATATGGTCCAGGGCGTTGTCCACTATTCGTTCCAGAAGCTCAGTGGGAGTATCGGGAGGCAGATAGGCGTAGACAGCGCCGTCCGTCCGGGGATTCTTGAACCTGCTCTTGGCCAGGGCGAGTACGCGAACATTGGGCACCCGCAGTTGGCTGTAATGCCGTTCCATGATCTCTTCGGCAGAGACAAGCACAATACGCTCGACCGCCGGGTTTTCCTGAAGCGAATTCTCAAACGAGATCCGCCGGAACCGCTGCGCCCCGATCAATTGCCGGCGCGCAATCGGATCGTCTTCAAAATAAGCAACAATCGGCAAAGCACGGGGAACAGGCAGGTCGTGCCGTTTTGGAGACAAAGAAGTGCTCATGATCCAATCAGGTCTTGGGGAAGGAAAGGACCAACAAATCTTACCAGATTGACCCACGTTTTGAAGAGGATCAAATAGCCGTTTGTTGCGCCTTCATCCGATAGCTGCAATCCAAGGAAAACAAAACCGTTACGGGCGTGAAATAATAATCCATTCTTGTGGAGAGATTTTAATCGTGCTGCCCCCTGAGATCGCCCGGCGTACACATATTAAGGATGCCCTGGTAAAGCGCGGCAGCCCTGGTTCGCGGTATCGCATTGCCACACCGGCGGCAATTGTTGACCTCGACATTCTGGAACGGAACATCGCGACCGCCGTGGGGCTTCTCAAAGGCCGGTCCGTAGAACTGCGGCCCCATACCAAATCCCACAAATGCTCTTATCTGGCGCGGCTCCAGGTCGAGGCCGGCGCTGCCGGGATCTGCTGCGCCAAGCTCGGTGAGGCGGAGACGATGGCGGAAAATGGGATTCAATCCATCCTCATCACATCGCCGATATTTGGCCTGGAGGCGGCTGCGCGGGCTCTTCGTCTCGCGACGGCCATCCCGGACTTCGCCGTGGTGGTTGACAATGCAGTTGCGGCGGATCAGCTCGGCAGCGCGGCCCAGACTCATTCGTTCATCCTCCCTGTTTTGATTGACGTCGACGTGGGCCAGCGCAGGACCGGAGTTGTAAGCCCGGAAATGGCGCTTGAGCTGGCGAGGGCCATTGCCAGGCAGCCCTTCCTGAAGTTGCGAGGCGTCCAGGGTTATGGCGGCAGTTGGCAGCACACTCCGGGAGCCGAGGCGCGCCATGCCGCTGTTGCGGAGGGGATGCGCAAATTCGGCAGTGTCATCAATGCTCTGCGCGCGGAAGGCTTTGCAGTTCCGGTTGTCACTGGTGGCGGAACGGGGACATTGAATGCCGATTTGACCCTCGGAGTGCTCAACGAGATTCAACCAGGTTCCTACATCTTTATGGATCGCGAATATCACGAGGCGCTAGGTCAGGAAGTGCCCAGATTCGAAACCAGCCTTTTCGTGCAAGCGCAGGTTATATCCGTAAACCAGGCAGAACATGTCACGCTCGATGCCGGGCTCAAGGCTTTTGCTACCGATGGCCCAGCGCCGAGGCCGGTCAGCGCAGGATTTCGAGACTGCGAATACCGGTTCTTTGGCGATGAGTTCGGATTGCTGACCAGGCCACGCGAACCCCAGATTGCACTGGGAGATCGCATCGAATTCGAAGTTCCGCATTGCGACCCGACTGTCGACCGGTATGACATGTTGCACCTGGTACGCGGTGATGTGCTGACCGAGATTGTTCCTATTGAGGGTCGAGGCAGATCGCAATAGGGTAAGCCCTGGCGCGATAGCGCAGGGCTGCGCCAATTCTGAAAAGTCTAGACCACCCACATTCGACTCCATTTTGATACCTTACGGCTATGGTCATGATATTATGACCATATTCAGTTTTGAGGTGCCCGCCATGAAGGAAATTGCAGCAGGAGAGTTCAAGGCCCAATGCCTCAGTATTATGGACCAAGTTCAGCAAAGCGGAGAGCCTGTCTTAATCACCAAGCACGGAAAGCCAGTTGCAAAGCTCGTTCCTGCCGACAAGACTAGCGACGACATCTTTGGTTACATGGCCGGCAAAGTGAAAATTGTGGGTGATATTGTCGCACCGGCAACACCGCTCGAAGATTGGGAGTGTAAGTGATTCTTCTCGACACCCACGCTCTAATCTGGATGTCAGCTGATCCGCAACGGCTTTCCCGCAAAGCGCGCCAAGCAATCCGCCGGGCACGGGAGAGCACTGGAATCGGCGTGGCTACCATTACACTTTGGGAGCTAGCCATGCTGGCGGAACGCGGACGCATCCATGTTTCCGGCAGCGTTGAATCGTTCGTTCGTGAAACAGTCTCACGAGTTATTCTCAAACCAATAACTCCAGAGATTGCAGCCTTGGCCGTGGGCTTACCACCAACCTATCCTAAAGACCCCGCAGACCGTGTGATTGGCTCGACGGCCATTGCAGAAGGGCTACCCTTGGTTACAGCCGATGAGCGCATTCGGGAATCACAACTCGTGAACATTATCTGGTAAGAAATCATTTGGCGGTTTCATAATTGGTGTACTCCGTAATCCAATGGTGAAACGGAGCAACGTTCATTATCGTTTGGATATATATCTATCTGGGAACCGCCATAGCTTTGAGTGAAGTGTTTGAGCCGGGGTGATTTCCCATCTTCACATACAACCACAAACAAAAATCCGGGTCGAAGGACGCGCCCGCTATCTTTGCAAGCGCCAAAACAAAGAATGGTCGGCCCTAGCGGACGATCTTGGAACTTGCGATTTAATGGCGATTAGAATTGGACGGATACCTCATGCCCACCCTGCGTAGGAATACGAAACTCATTCAAATTATGGAACGGTAGTTGCTCTTGCTCAGGGTGTGGCTCCTGCTCCATCGACCGGAGGGACCAGACGCCAGCGAAGAGCCGTACGTATTCTGACGCATTGCCCTGCCGCCATTTCTCTGTGCCGAAATCGAGAAAGTAATCGCGTCCGTCCTTCAGGTGTACCAGCGCAATTGGGTCGGCTTCATCGATTGAATTCCAGACGAAGATGTCGGCATCAACTGGATGCCCATCCACCTTTACCCTTCCAAAATCAACTCTTCTAAGCCAGTGGGTTGGAGAAAGCGCAAACCAGAAGCCTGCCGCGCCAAAGGCGAAAAGAAATGCGACTAGCAGCCCCTTCCGCCATGTCCATTTCACGTTCATCCTGCTCACTTTTAGCTGGAATGGCCATGCGCGTTCCAGATTACTGTCGAGAACGGGCGATTATACCAACTATCTTTTTCCCGATCAGTTCAAAAGTGCGGGATAGGTTTGCAAGCTCTTGAAATCACAGGGTGACGTAACGTCGATTGTGTAAAAGACAAGAGCGTGTAACTTGGCTTCCGCCTGACAAGCTAAAACCACAATCCCGAGAAAAAAAGACTTGCACGCAATGGCGAAAGTAACACCGGTTACAGCATGGAATGCAAAACCGCAAACTCATGCTTTTTACACAGGCAGCTTGACATCGCCAAACCAAGGCCGACTTTGATTAGTCGGCCTAGTTGTTGCTGCCATCATCAGAGACGATCTGAATTGAATCAATACCCTCGAATGGCGAGCCATCCAAACCTTGAAAAAGCAAAATTCCCCTGGTGTCACCAGGCTGAAAAGCCGCTTTCTGAATGTTGAACCGGCATATAAGATCCGGCAGTCCGTCTCCATCCACGTCCCTAAAGTTCTTTTCACATCCAACAAAACTTTGCTCAGTGCCAGAGTGGCCAAAAGTCAAAGTAGAAGTGTCGACTCTAACAGTGGCGTCAAAGCCAGGCCGTGAGAGAATCGCCACTAATACCGTACCGTTGCTGTTCAGGCTAATAGCATTCACTGGTGATCCAGGACGAATGTCGATCGGCGTGAAACGTCCTCTAATGTCGTTAATGATCCTTCTTGTTCCTGCCACTACATCGAGATCAGTGACGGTGGCCACTGCGCCCGTATCCGTGATCTCGTCGGAAAACAAAATATGGCCATTGGGAAGTTGAACCGGATCCAGTCCAATCACATCGTTTATTTTCACCAGCCCTGTTCCATCCGACTGAATGCGCCAAATCTTCGAGTGCTCGGAAGTTGTGTCACGATTTGACGAAAATAGAACACCGTTACTCGTCCAGCTTGGGTTCCAGTCGTTGAATCCGGCAGTCGTCAGCGTTCGCAGTCCAGTGCCGTCGGTGTTGATCACCATCAATACGGAAGAGTTATTCACTGTTTCCCCAAATACGATTTGAGTGCCGGAAGGAGAAAAGCTGGGGTGATCCTCTTCGCCCGGCAAGGTCGTCAGGCGTCTTTGTGACGTGCCATCCGCATTCATAATCCAAATGTCGTTGGTGCCTCCCCTGTCCGAGACGAATGCGATCTGAGACCCATCCGGAGACCATGCGGGCTGCCGGTTATTCAATGACTTGGAAGTCAATTGCCTGAGGCCCGAACCATCGGGATGAATCGTCCAGATATCTGTAGTTGCGGATCCCAGGGCCACAAACGCAATGACCGTTCCCTTGGGGGACCATGCCGGCTCCTCATCGTTGATGCCATTGGTCAGCTTGCGCAGACTTCCACCACGAATGGTTGATGTCCAGATATTTAATGGACCGTCGAAATCTGCCTCAAAAGCGATCTCGTTGCCGGAAGGAGAAGGCGACGGGTTCTTGCTCATCACCCCAAAGCCTTCGTCGAAGGCATATGCTAGCGCTGTGACAAAAATAAAGCTTAAGATTAGCGCTGATCGCAAATTCAGTACCATAATAATCTCTATCCTTTCCTATTAAGCAAAAGCTCTTTGGCCAAAAACACTGATTACTGGTTTATGAATGCATTAATACTAACGTCCATTCCAGTTGCAGCGCGTAAAATTGAGAGTGGATTATGAACAACATCTTCATCGGGAGCAGATAGCCTAGCCACCTCAGTCAACACTGCCGTCATTCTCGATACGGTCGGCTTCAAAACGGCCAAGTCATCTCTGGCTTCCGTCCCACGGTTGTCGACGCCTACAAAAGTTGATACGGATATCGCCAACAATCCGGCGAGCGTTTGACTGCTCGATTTAGCGGAGTTGTATAGGACTATCGTGCCGGAGCCAATGCCAAAAAAATTGAATCTTGGCGCATTGTAGTGAATTGAAAGAAAGATATTTGACCTCGCTTTATTAGCAATCGCCCCGCGTTCAAGCAAGGTAGGGCAACTCACAGTATCGGTCTTTGTCAGGCGAACATCAAAGCCATCGCTCTGGAGTTGGCTGTTGAGCTGAAGTGCCGCAGCTACGGTCAGATTGTCTTCCATCAGCCTCCCTGCAGATGGCGATGTAGGAGGAAAATCGGTGGCGCCTACGGCGCCAACCGCTTGGTGTACGGCGGCGCAGTTTGAGCCGTGCCCTGGATCGATCGTTACTCTTTGTGATAGGTGCACCTGTGTAGGAGCGCCTTCCAGGCTGAACCAAATGAATCCTTTGTCATCCAACCCGCTGGTGAAGTTTACGGTACCGCGGTTGTCATCGATTTTAGAGAAGGACGTTCCAGGTCCCTCATAACCTGTGGGGCCCAGGTTGCCAATAAACGCGCCGACGCCATCACCATCGAATCCGAATATGGTATCTCCTGTCAGTGAAATACCAAATACCGTTGCCCCCGACTGGTTAATGACGCCGACGAGCACGTCTTCGATGCCGTCGAAGGGAGGCACATTGGGATCAGTTTGAAATGATAATGATCCATTCGGCTTGATGGTGATAAGGATGGAACATGATGGCGATTGACCAATGGCCGGACATTGACCAATTGCATGTGCGGCTAATGAGCAAGCAAAAATTATGGTTGCGACTGTAGCAATTCGAAGCACTGATTTGCCCATGATGGCATACCTCTTTCCGTTCCTTTAACAGATGAATGGATCAGAAGCAATAACACGAAATAACTTGCTTCTATCTATATAGTGATCCAGCATGCTGAATCGCTACATTAATTTTTGAAGAAATGACCGGTAGTGAATCCCCTGTTGGGAAAATGGCCGCTTACGTAAGCTCGCCGACAAAAGGCGGCCAGCGGCATCCGGCAATTTTCCCTGTGATTAAAAACATCGGATCGAAAAAGTATTTTCGGAGCAAAGTTCTAAACTGCCACATGGGTATAGCTACAGATCTCTGAAAGCAAAAGGGCAAGTGTTAATGGTCGGGACAGGCAGATTTGAACTTGAGGCGTTTAGCGGGCGTCTGAGCCCGCTGCCGAAATCCTGAGCGAAAGCGAAGGATCTTGTGGGCAATCCAAAACAAATTCTCGGCTTCGATTAAAACGAATTGGTCGGGACGGGCAGATTTGAACTGCCGACCCCTCGCACCCCAAGCGAGTGCTCTACCAGGCTGAGCCACGTCCCGACGATAAAACAACCGCTGCTTCCGTAAATTGGGGTGAACGGCAGCGGAAAAATTCATCTCAATTATAGCATTTGGTTGCGAATCGGCAGTCTGGCACGGATCAGCGCTTTTTCACCCGATAGCCGCTAAACATCAACTCCATCTGAAAAGGGGTTCCCTGGTAGGAGCCGTCCAGGTTAAGTTTATGCGGTAATTGCAAGCCACTCACTGGTTGGTTTTCAATTCGCACGTTCAATTGGACTGTCGCGCCACCCCCGGCGCCCTGGTAGGTGGCCTCGTATCCGCTTAGTAGAAAGCCTTCAGCGCTCTTTGAAAACTGGGGTTTGACCACGCTCTTGAACTCGGGAGAATCCACTTTGATTTCACTAATGACCAGATCTTTTCTAGACATGGCGGTGGCGATAGCGGCGTTCCCCTCTTTGTAAGAAAGGTTATATTGATCCCCTACTTCTTCCAGGCTGTATTCGCCGGTGGCTTGGGGGAACGGAGATGTGAGCATAAAGGGAGACCAGCTATCAAAGAAGCCCGACATGGCCTGTTCCATGCCGCTGAAAATCTGCTTAAAGCCTTCCGCGGCCTGTTCATTGACCGGGGCAACATCCTCGCGGTGAGTTATCTTGACCGCGCCATCCGGGCCGAGCGATACCAGGAAATGAATGCCATTGAGCATGGTCAAGGCCTTTTCGGCGTTGGCCGGATCAGAGGCCAACTGTTCTTTCAACACCAGTCGCCAATTTGGCTGCACGCTGGTGGTGAACTCAACCAGGCCACGATTCCTCAGGCTGTAATATGACTGGCGTGCCCGGGTGACGATCTCCTGCTTATCAGCTTTGTCGGCGCCATAGGCGAAAGGCAGCGTAAAACTCAATATGCTGCAGCAAAGAAGAATCCGCGCAGCGATTCTGGGCCTTATTGGATTTCTCATTTTGCATCTCCTGTTGATCTGATTGGCCCAATCGTTCAAGTTGGTGCTTTGCCGATTACTGCTTGGGCGCCACAAATTCCTTTGGAAGCTCGGAACCCGGACCGAAGAAATATTGCTCCATCTGCTCCACCAGAAACTGCTGGGCTTCCGGCTTCCAGGGTTGCAGCCGGTACTCATTCAGCAGCATCTTGGAATGCTCGGCCCACATGCGCCATGCATCGGCGCTTACGTTCTCGAAGATCTTTTGCCCCAGCGGAGTATCAAATGGGGCCTCCGTCAGTCCGGGCAACTCTTTCCCCAGCTTTACGCACTTCACCATACGCGGCATTTTCTTAAGTCTCCTTTTTCTGTCTTGATTTTACAACGGTACTTAGGTTTGCCTCGCTCATCCGCGCTTCTTGTGGCGTTCCTTTTGGCGCTTCTGCGGACGCGAGGGCTTTTCTTCCAGCACCGCGAACTGAATCTTACGCTGCATGCGGTCGATGCGGTCTACCAGGACCCGGACCTGGTCTCCAATGGAATAGGTCTTTCTGTTTCTTGCGCCGATGATCTGGCGGGTGTTTTCATGGAAGGTGTAGTGGTCGTCGGTGAGCGAGGTCAGCGGAACCAGTCCTTCGATGAACAGGTCTTCCAGTTCAACGAAGAAGCCAAACTTGGTGACGCTCACAATCAGGCCGGTGAAATCCTCGCCAACGCGGTCTTGCATGAATTTAAGTTTTT
This sequence comes from Candidatus Solibacter sp., assembly GCA_035569515.1. Taxonomy (GTDB): domain Bacteria; phylum Acidobacteriota; class Terriglobia; order Terriglobales; family Acidobacteriaceae; genus Angelobacter. The sequence continues at coordinate 21,498 of DATMMY010000263.1, forward strand.
TCCATTCCAGCAGTTCGCGCTCCGCTTCATCGGCGGCGCGTTCGGAGCGGCTGGAGGTTTCGGCTACGTCATGCAATTCCTGTTCCGAGATTGGGCCGTGGTGATGCCGCTGCCTGGTTTTCTCGCCCTTCTCCGTCTTGTCTTTCTTATCTTTCCTATCGTTCTTGTCGGTCTTTTCTGTGCGCTTGGGCCACGACGACGCCTTGGGCGCGTGGCTGGTTGCATGGCCATCAACCGCCCCGCCGCCTTCGCGCAAAACCGCCTTCAAAATGCGATGGACGATCAGGTCAGGATATCGCCGGATGGGAGACGTAAAGTGGGTATAGCTGGGAGCGGCCAGGGCGAAGTGGCCTTCATTCACCTCGGAATAGCGGGCCTGTTTCAGCGACCGCAGCATGAGATAGGAAAGTATCCGCTCTTCCGGCTTGCCGGCAATTTTCTGGACCAGCTTTTGATACATGCGCGGCGTTACGTGCACCTCTTCCGGCAGCTCGATCATGGGGGCGCTGCGTCCGGAGCCGTAATGCGCGCGTTTATCAGCCCGCATTTGCACGCGTTTTACCGGGAGCGCTCCCACTCCCAGGGAATATCCAAAACTGGCGGCGGTATTTTCAAACTCATAGATCTTTTTGGGGTCGGGCTTTTCATGGATGCGGTAGATGCTGGCCACGCGCTCTTCCAAATGGGCAGCCACTGTCTCATTGGCGGAGAGCATGAACTCTTCGATCAGGCGATGGGCCCAGTTGCGTTCAGAGCGGGAGACCCCTTTCATCATGCCTAATTCGTCAAACTCAATGACCGGCTCGGGCATATCAAAATCAATGGAGCCGCGTCGCACGCGTTTCCTGTTCAAGACCTGCGCCAGCTCGTACATCAGCTCCAGGTTTTCGACCAGCGGCGCGTAACGGCGGCGCAAATGTTCATCGCCTTCCAGGATTGCATTTACGTCCGTATAAGTCATGCGGTCGGCCGAGCGGATCACGCCTTCGGCCAGTTCGTAGCTGACGATCTCACCACGCGGATCTATCTCCATAACGCAGGAATTCACCAGCCGCTCGACATTGGGACGCAGGCTGCAAATGTCGGTGGAGAGTTCCAGGGGCAACATAGGCACGGCGCGGTCGGGAAAGTAGACTGAGGTGCCTCGTTTGCGGGCCTCTTCGTCAATGGCGGAACCGTCTTCCACGTAATGGGCCACGTCGGCGATGTGGACATGCAGTTCGTAGTTCCCGTTTTCCAGCCGTCGGACCAGCACGGCATCATCAAAATCCCGGGCGGTTTCACCGTCAATGGTAATGATCGGCAGATCGCGATAGTCAGTACGGTGCGCAATCTCGCGGGCCGGAATCACGGGGCTGATCTCCTGCGCTTCTTCCAGCACTTCCGAGGGGAAAAAGTGCGGTATGTGATGTTTGCGGATGACCATCTCCACATCCACCCCAAAATCATCTTCATAGCCCAGGATTTCCAGCACCCGCCCGCGCGGGTTCTGGTTGGCTGAGGGCCACTGGACGATCTCCACCTCCACCACAACGTTTTCGAGGTCGTCCCAATTGGTCCGCTTCACCTCTGCCCCCAGCACACGGTGCGGGCTCCCCTGACCGGCCTTTGCGGGTGAGAGCGGGCCGGGTGAATGGGAGTGTGGCTTCTGGTCTTTGGAAAAGGAAGCTGCAGAGGAAGAGGGCGGGATTTCTCCTTCGTCTTCTTTACCCTCATTGCTTGGATACTCCATCCCCTGGGGAATGACGATTTCCACCGCTACTTTGGCGTCAATGGGCGTGACAAAGTTATGCCGGGGGCCGTAATGGAAGATGCCGACCACGGTTTCCTGTTCGCGTTCGGTCACCCGGACAATCCGTCCCTCGGCCCTTCCGTCATGGCGGATGCTGCCCAACTCGACCAATACCCGATCGCCATGCATGGCATTGCCGATTTCGGGCGGAGGAATAAAGATGTCCCCCTGGAGTTTGCCCTGGGCACGGGCGGGCAGGGAGTCCGGGTCAGGCGTAACAAAGCCATACCCATCACGGTGGGTATGGAGGCGTCCCACCACCAGATTGTGGGTGGAAGCGCTTGTAGGCAGGCTCCAGCGCTCCTTGCCTATGGCGACCAGCTTGCGGCGGCGGGTCATCTCCTTCAGCAGCTCCTGGAGCTCACGACGCGCTCTGCCTTTCAGCCCCAGGTCGTGAATAAACTGTTTGAAGCCGGCCGTATGCTTGGGCTGCTTACCAACGTACCGGAGTATCTCCTGTTCACTTAGCATGACTTGTTTACTGTAACCTGTTCTAAGCGCGAATGCTTTTCTGCGTTAGGTATCTCACCCGATATAAGAAATGCCAGCCCAAGGGGAATAATTACATGCATGCTCGCTTCTTGTAAGGCCGTACTTTGGGCCTGGCAAATTGCGGATGCAGCGCCAATCCAGCAATTCTGGAATTTCGCGGGACGCCCGCCAGTTTGGTTACTTACGTGCCATTGCTTCGGCTGTCCCCCAAGGTTTCCAATGCACTTAAGCAGACGGTTAGAGTCGGCTGCGGCGCTGCGGTAAATCAGAAACGGGCTGCACAGCAGCCCTTGAGACGAAAGGATGTATGTAAATGTGGAAGCCCGCCAACCCACCTACCCCCAACGTTAAACCCAGTACGGAACCCGAGAAACCAGTTATGACCACCACCAATCCCAATACAGTGCCCAGCGAACCCACGCCGGTAGCCGCACCTCGCAACGCCGTACTCAACAACCAGGAACAGGCCACCATCGGCAAGTCGCTGGTTGTAAAGGGCGAAGTCACAGGCTCCGAATCACTTTATATTGACGGCCGCGTAGAAGGGGCCATTAATCTGCCCGGCAACCGGGTCACGGTTGGCCGCAATGGCCAGGTCCAGGCCAACGTCAACGCCCGTGAAGTCGTGGTGCTGGGCAAGGTAAAAGGCAATATCACCGCCAGCGACCGGGTTGATATCCGCAATGAAGGCTCACTCACCGGGGACGTGGTTTGCCAGCGGATCAGCATTGAAGATGGCGCCTATTTCAAGGGCGGCATTGATATCCGCAAGGCTGGCGCAAAGGAAGCGAATGGCCAGGCAAAACTGGAATCCACTCCTGCGCCCGGAATAGCGAGTTTAGCAACTGCCTAAAGTTTCTGGCTGCAAGGCCGATAGGGTGAATATCCTTGTAGCAAAAACTTTGAGGGTGCTTCGTAATCGAGGCACCCCCACCTTTCTGCCCGGAATACTTCCGGTCAGCCATGTCGTTTAGCTTTGGTGATCGATCAGATTGAGTAATTCCCATGGTAAACAAGATTCTTCAGCTCCTTTCCATTCGGTGCTCCCACAGGAAGATGTCCCAGCCCTTTGCTGCATCTTCCACCGTTCGCAGGGCCAATTCCGATTGGGACATGCCCGCCCCCGTTGGGCATCATTACGTGGTCTGCCTGGACTGTGGCAAGAAATTCCAGTATGACTGGGCCAAAATGCGGATCATCGGCCACTAACCTAAAAAGAATTCAATATTTGCGCTCCTGCTGCTCCGCCCGAGTAGCCATAGGATAGCCATGGAGTATCTACAAGGGCGGGGTTATACATTTAGACAACATGAGGATGCTTAAGAATCTTTAATCTGGTTCGGAACCTGCAAGTTAAAAACCCTCGCTACGCCGCTACAACAGCAAAATAACAGTTTTACCACTGATTTCCACTGAGGCCACTGATCGGAAACAATCGGTTTACCGCTGATTTGCGCTGATGACCGCTGATCAGGAATTGGACACACGTAGAGCAGTCGCAGAAATAGACCACGAATTTTAACGTCCTCGCGGATGACGGCGGATTGTCGAGAGATCCTTCGCTGCCGCTCAGGATTTCGGCAGGAGGGTCCACCCCTTCGCCAAGCTCAGGGTCACGCCTCCTAAACGCCTCAATTTGATTATATAGATACTACTAAGGCGTGGCCAGGAGAA
>DATMMY010000264.1:0-4336 GCA_035569515.1 Candidatus Solibacter sp.
GCCAATCCTCGCGGACGCGTCGATACCAACTGGCAGATCCTCGACAACGTGAGCTACACGGCCGGCCGCCACAATTGGAAGTTCGGCTATGAATTCCGGTACACGTTTGTGGATGGTTTTTTCGACAATGGTTATCGCGGCAAACTGAGCTTCAATACCCTGGATGACTTCATTGCCGGCGTGCCTCTCAGCGGGCGGCAGGCCCAGGGCAATTCCAGCCGTCAGACATTCCAGAGCAATCACTCGCTTTATGCGCAAGACAGCTTTCATCTGTTCCCCCGGTTGACCGTCAACTACGGAGTCCGCTGGGACTACTTCGGCGTAATCGGAGAGCAGCACGACGGCTTCAGCCTGCTCGATTCTACGGGCGCGCTCCATCTGGTCCATCAGCTCTATCCACGCGACCTTAACAACTTTGCTCCTCGGGCCAGCCTTGCCTGGGACGTCATGGGAAATGCAAAAACGGTGCTCCGTGCCGGCTGGGGCGTGTACTATGACGCCTTCTCCCAGGATTTCTTCGTCGGCCAGCTTCCGTTCAATACCTTCAACTCCGGCCCCGCCTATAACGGGATTGGCCCGGATGCAATTACCTTCAGCTTTGCTCCTGCAGCCACCCTCCAGTCCGGAGTGCGGGTCTTTGATCCTGCAACTTTCGCCGCTACCGACGTGTTTACCGTTGACCAGAAAATACGCACGCCGTATATCCAGGTTTACAACCTAAACGTGCAGCAGCAGTTGAGCAAGACGATCGCGGTGGAGGTGGGATACGTAGGCTCGGCCGGACGTAAGCTCTTCCGCTATCGCGACATCAACCAAATCAATCCAGCCACCGGAACCACTGCCTTTCCGGCCCTGGGATTTGTCAATCAGTTCGAGTCTTCAGCCAGCAGCAGCTACAACTCAGTGCAAGCTTCATTGCGGGTCAGGAACTGGCATCGTCTGACTTCAACGCTGAACTACACCTGGTCGCACTCCATTGATAACGCCAGCGATGGCCAGGACTATGTTCCCAATGCCACCCAGCCGGATAACAGCTTCCGTCCTGACCGGGAGCGGGCCAGTTCCAACTTTGACATGCGCCAGCACCTCAGTTGGACATTCAACTACCAGTTGCCTGACAGTCAGCACCTGCACTGGCTCAGTTCGGGTTGGTCGATGGATGGTGTGCTCGCTCTGTCGGCGGGCCAGCCTTTTAATGTGAACTACCTCTTTGAAGGGGACTTCAACCACAGCGGCGAGTTTTTTGGGCGCCCCGATCTTGTGGGCAATCCATTCGTCGGCACCAGGGGAGCCGGCCAGTTCTTGAATCTTGCGGCGTTCCGGGTGCCTTGCACCACGGATGCGTTGGGAAATTGCACCGGCAACCAACACTTTGGCAACCTGGGACGCAATGCCTTTGTAGGACCAAGCTACAAGAATTTTGACTTCAGCCTGGTCAAAAACAACAAACTTACGGAGCGGATGAAGATGCAGCTACGGGTTGACGTCTTCAATCTGCTGAATCATCCGAATCTCGCCAATCCGCTATGGCCCAACTTCGGCGTTGATTTCCTTCAGAACGGCATCAGCACCACTGGCACGGGAAAAGGGTTCCTGCCCTTGACCACTACCCCGGATGTGGGTACAGGGAACCCCTTCCTGGGCGGCGGTGGCTCACGCAATGTGCAGCTTGCAGTGCGGCTAAGCTTCTAAAACTCAAGTCGCACCTGCAAGGCGATCATGCGAGGACTACTGTCGCCGCCAAGACCGACGCCGAGTAGGCCGGTTGGCGGCGCGGTTGTGTTCGTGAGGGCGCCGAATCCAGTCTGAGTGGAAGGCTTGCCCGGAATGCCGGCCAGCACCATGCTGGGCAGCGCAAAATTTGGATGGTTGAAGACATTGAAGAACTGTGCATCGAGCCTCAGCTTCAGGCGTTCCGTCACTGAAAACCATTTCGTGAGATAGAGATCGCTCCAAAAGAAATCAGGCCCGCGCAGGGCGTTGCGGCCAAGATTTCCAAATTGGCAATTCTGGGGATTGTCGCCGCCGTAGCACGCACCGGTGCTGGGATCAATGGCCGAGATGAAGGCATCGGGATTGAGCCATTGGATGGTTCCCGGTTGCGTTACTCCTGGAATGGGATGGTGCTGATACAGCGGCACGCCGGGTACCACGCGTGCGAACTGTGGCCCGGCGCCTTGCACGATCCCGTTTCCGTCGGCTGAATAAGGCGTGCTAAGAACTGAGAATGGCACGCCGCTGTGCCAGAAGACGCTGCCTGAAACCTGCCATCCATTCAATGCATATCCAAGTGCGTGGTTGTGCACTTTGGCCGGCAACTGGTAGACATACTGGGCGGTCAGATTATGCCGGATGTCATAGTCGCAGGGGCCGTATTGGCGTGCAAGCTCCCCTGGCAGGGGCGAGAGAACGGCTCCTGCGGAGAACTGGAGAAATCCTCCGTTGGACACCGTGTCCAGGCAGTGGCTCCAAGTGTAGTTAATCTGCCCTTGAAGACCGTGAGTCAATCGCGTCATCGCAGTGAGCTGCAGGCCGCTGTAGTTGCTGCCTGCTCCAGTGGACAACTGTGTCACGGAAGCGAATCGTGGATCGGATGGCCGGAGGAATGGGAAAGGGGCAAAACAGCCTTGGCACACCGTTTGGAAGCCATTCGCTTGACTGACGTACGGCTGGTGGACCGCGCGGGTGCCGACATATTGCGCCTTTACGGTCGCCGCTCTCCCAAGTTGCTGTTCTATGCCCAGACTCCATTCCATGAAATACGGCACACGGAGTTTGCCATCCGGGACCGCCGTAATATTCACCGCGGGCAGGCAGGTTGCCGGGGTCGAGAGCTGGTTTGATAATTTTGATAATGATGATGCGCACGAAAGCTGACCCTGCGAGAATCCGGTCCCGAAGCTCTGGTTCGCAGCAACCGTTGCATCAACCGCGCTGTTAGGTACGCCCGGCGCAATCGCTACGCCGCCCACGGTCCCTAACAGGCCGCCTTGAAACGTTCGAACGTAAGGCGGGTTGGCGCCGATCATGTCGGCAATGCTGCCCGGCAAGATGTCGCTGAACATTCCAAAGCCGGCCCGCAGGACTGAATCCTTCCTGAACTGCCAGGCGATGGCCGTCCTGGGTTGAAGGATGGCAATGGGCGTGGAAGAGAACAGATGGCCAAGCTTGGTCTGAATAAGAGTGTTCAGCGGTTGATTTACATCATGCGAAATTGTGGCAAACGATCCGTGAAGGCGGGCAATCTGCTGATGCGGGTTGAGAGGGTTGGAGTTGAACGTATCGCGCAGACCGAATGTCCAGGTCAGTTTGGGTGTCACTCGCCAGGTGTCCTGCGCATACAGGTCAAGATTGAGGAAGTTGAATGGCTCGTTAGTGGCCAACGGAAAAGTCTTCGTTGCCGTTGAGGCCACACCAAAGATGAATTGAGGCAGCGTATTGTATGTGACTGTAGGCACCGTACCCTGGCCAAAGTCGAAGTCATTGGGCGAAAAATTCTGGTGTTCGTCCCAAATCTCAGTTCGTGCGCGCCGTGGCTCCAGGCAAGGTTGTCATTGATAAAAAACCGCGTGGCTCGCCTTCCCTGAATCCAGTTGTTGTCCAGCCCGCCGATGGTGGTAAACGGCGCATTTGCCCCGCTTCCCTGCAGCACAATGGGAAACGCCGAGAGCGTCTTCTGGAAGTCTTTGGGGCCGAAGAGACTCTCATACCACGAAAAAGCCGGATTGAAATAGTTCACCACGTTCTGGGAGAAGACGTGCGCATAACCGGCGGCAAACGAGTACAGAGGCTGCGGGGAAACCGAGTCAAATAAGGGATTAATAGGGTCCGTATAAGCAGCTTGCACGCCAGCGTCGGTCTGAAAACGAAACCAGGCGGTGTCATTCTCATTGATGTTGTAGTCGACGCGCACTGTCTGCACCTGTTCGTGGTCGTTGCTGGACTGTGAGACGCCTCTCCGGTTCGCGCAACCATTTCCGTTCGGCGGATTGCCCGATGCCGGACTGCCGTCTGAGCTCAAGGGACAACCCAGCACCGCCAGGGGTGCTCCGCTGGTGTTCCCGTACAAAGAAAACATCTTCTGGTAGAACGGCGCTACTTGCGGGGCTGGCGCATATGTCGCTCCATTCACCGAGTCGGTCCCGCCCAGAGGGAGTTGCTGCAGAACGTACCGCTGAAATGCGGGGCTGGGGACCGTCACGTTGGCAAAAATTGGCAGAGCAATCCGTACCCATTCGCTGTCGAAGAAAAAGAACAGCTTATCGTGAATGATCGGTCCTCCCAAACTGCCTCCGAAGTGATGCACGTTGGATCGTGGCTTATGATTGCCTGGCGT
>DATMMY010000265.1:0-8725 GCA_035569515.1 Candidatus Solibacter sp.
CGACTCCCACAACTTGTACATTGAAGAAAAGCCGATGGGATGCTGGTGCGAAAAGCTCCCCAAGCAGGGCAGCGTGCGCCACATGGAGGTGGTGTTCCTGTCACCAGGCGCAAGGATCGTGATGGTGGGCGGCCTTGGCCCACTGCAGTCCATGGCCACCACTGGAACCATGATATTCCAGCTTTCCCCTGCCGATGGGGAGACAAGACTGGCGGTAACTTACACGGTCGCCGGATATCTTCCGGCGGGGCTCAACACCCTGGCGGCCCCGGTTGATGCCGTCCTGGGGCAGCAATTTACGCGCCTGAAAAACGTCATGGAGAAGGGGAATCCGGTGCCGGCCCCGCCGGCCTCGCGGCCTTAACGCGGATTTCACGCACGCTTCTTCACTCAACACGATACGCATTATCTCTCTGTGAGAGGCGGAAAAGGATGAACAAAACCACTACTACACGAAAGTTATCTGAAAAGCGTATTCTAGATTCCGAATCGCCAAAGCTCGATAAGAATTTCTTTTCCACGGCGATTGCTGTCCGGCCAGATACTTTGCTGGCACGTTAGGTACCGGTCCCAAACAACAAATCACCCTGCGCATTGACCAGGATGTGATTGAGTTCTTCAAGACCCAGGGCAAAGGATACCAACGTCTCATGAACTTTGCCCTTCGGGCTTACATGCTGAAGCAGCAGGAAGACACGAGGAGCGTTCCAAATACCAAGCGCAGAGTCCGCAGCGCGTAAGGGCCCTGTCTCATCCTGTAGCGTTAGCACGGACCATAGCGGTTTCAGAATTAGTGTCGTCTGTTACGCAAATGCGGCAGGGGCTAAACACACCGCTGAAAAAGTCTTTCGCGACAGAAGAACGGTACCTCAGCGGCTAAAGCCGCATGTATTTCAAAAGATACGGCACAGCTAGAAGCCGTGCCCCTTCAAAGCGAAGATGAAAGGGCTTTCAGCAAGCTGAAAAGCCTATTTCTTCAGATGCTTGCGGCACGAGTGAACTTCCTTCGGCTCGCAAGCTCACCTCTAGCTAGGACAAGCTGTGCCCTGACACAAATGTTGTCTACACCAGCTATGGAAAAATGCTCTAAGCCGTCGCGACGCCGCGGGCAATTGATGTCAATCCCGATGAACCGTATCGGGAGAGAATGCCGGAAGGCAGATGGCGATGTATTCCGTGGCCTCGTCGGGAGTGGAATACTGGACCCATTCTCCAGGATGCATTACGACCGCTTGTCCGGCCCGCACTTCAAACTCTCCTTGCTTGTGGCGCACCCGGAGCCGCCCCCGCAGGACGATAGTGTACTCTTCGAATTCCGGCGTTTGACCCGGCTCCTGCCATCCGGCAGGGCTGCGCATGTGGGCCACGCTGAGGCCTTCGTGCCTGGTATTCAGCCGGCCAATATATTCGTCAATGATCTTGGGCATGTTGCCTGCAGACTGGACGCGCGTTGGGTTCTCAATGTGCTTTGGCAACGGTTTGCTCCCCTTTTCCTAACTTGGAGTACGCTATTGCAAAAAGCACTCCAAACAGCAAATCGACCGCGGCGGAAATCGCTACCACCTTCGCTACACGCCCTGAAGCGAAGAGAACGGCGACGGCTGCCGCAAAAGCGAGCTTCTCCACAACAGCCGCCGGGATCAGGGGCCGCAGGCGGGCAGGATCGGCGGCAATAATCAAGAAGCCGATTTGCCAGGCGAGCGCCAGTCCTATGAAGCCATAGTAATACTCAGGGTGAGTGATGGCGGGCGGATCCTGCACGCCGATCATCTTTTCCCCGAAATATCCGGGAACGATGACGATGACACCCCAGATGCCGGCGATCAGGAACACCAGGCGGGAAAATCGAGTGTTGTTGTTCATAGTGTTTTTCTACCGGCAGATTTTACTGCATTCCAGCCCTCCAGCGAGTACCATTACTGGTTTCGCAATTTATAGGGCGTTGGGCTGTGGACTGTGACCTGTGAACCGGAATCAGCGACCACCGGCCACCGGCCACCAATCAATGACCAATGACCAACAACCAACGACCAGGAGAAACCATGAGGAAATTTTGTTTTGGGGCCGTTCTGCTATTGTGCGCTTCTTTTGCTACCGCGCAGAACGCCATCACCGAACGCCTGCGCGTAGATGCCACCGACGCTCCACGCAACATTCTCCACTCCACCATCACCATTCCAGTTAGTTCCGGAGCGGTAACGTTGGTATATCCCAAGTGGATCCCGGGGAACCATCGCCCTACAGGCCCCATCCAGAACCTGCTAGGACTGCATATCAGGGCCAACGGGCAGGAGTTGGAATGGCAGCGCGATCTGGTGGACATGTATGCATTTCACGTTCAGATTCCCGCAGGCATCCGCGAAGTGGAAGCTTCGTACGATACGGTGACTTACAACGGCAAGAGTTCATTGTCTTCGTCCAAGGTCCTGGATCTGCTCTGGAACCAGGTGGTCCTGTATCCCCAGGGAGCGGCCACCGACGACGTCCAGATGACGGTCTCCATTCGTTTGCCGGAGGGATGGAAATTTGGCACGGCGCTCACGCCCACCCGGCAGTCCGGTAGCTCCTCGGATTTTCAGCCGGTCTCATTGACGCGGCTGGTGGATTCTCCCCTGATTGCCGGAGCGATTTACCGCCAGATACAACTCACTAAGCCGGGTGAAACGCCCACCCATGTGATTGACATGGTGGGCGAGAGCGAAGCCTCAGTCCAGATTACCGGCAAAGATCTGGCCAGCTACAAGCAACTGGTCGCGGAAACCCAAAAACTTTTTGGCGCACGCCACTACGAGAAATATCATTTTCTGTGGACGCTCAGCGACCAGACCGCGCACCACGGACTGGAGCACCACGAATCCAGCGACAACGGCACTTCAGAAAACAATCTCAGCGATCCCGCGTGGCACAATCTTGAGGCCGATCTGCTTCCCCACGAATTTGTGCATTCGTGGAACGGCAAATATCGCCGTCCTGCCGGGCTGGTCACTCCCAACTATCAGGAGCCTATGAAGGGCGACCTGCTGTGGGTGTACGAAGGCCTTACGGACTACCTTGGGGACATTCTGTCAGCGCGAATCGGATTGCGCTCCCCGGACCAGTGGCGCGAAAACGCGGCCTATACGGGCGCCATGCTGGACCATCGCGCTGGGCGCACCTGGCGCCCTTTGCAAGACACAGCGACGTCCGTACAGATACTCTTTACCGCGCCACCGGAGTGGACCAATTGGCGGCGCTCGGCCGACTACTATCCTGAAGGCTTCCTGATCTGGCTGGACGTGGATACGCTGATCCGCCAGCAGACGCACGGCCAGAAATCTCTCAATGATTTCTGCAGTCTTTTTTACGGGGGCCAGAGCGGCCCGCCTACGGTGGTGTCGTACAAGTTTGAAGACGTTGTGGCTGCGCTCAATCAGGTTTCACCCTATGACTGGGCCACAATGTTGCGCCAGCGGCTGGACTCAAAGTCCGCTCACGCCCCGCTGGGCGGCTTTGAAAATGGCGGCTGGAAGCTCGTTTATACGGAACAGGAAAATACCACCATGGAGGCCCGTGAAAAAACCAGTGAGAACCTGGATCTGAGCTTTTCTCTCGGCATCATCGTTTCCAAGGAAGGCGCGCTGGTGGACGTGATTCCCGGCTCACCGGCGTATGCCGCCGGCGTGGGCGCCGGCATGAAACTGATCGGAGTCAACGGGCGCAAATACTCCAAGGACGTGATGCGCGCCGCTTTGCACGCCTCACTCAATAGCCGGCAGCCGATTGCGCTTCTGGTGGAAAATGCCGAGTATTACAGCACGTTTCAGGTGAACTATCACGACGGCAATCGCTATCCGCACCTGGTTCGCAATGAGACGCAGCCTGATCTGCTGGATGGGATCATCAAACCCCTTGCTCCCGCACCGTAGCTAGAACGGTCTTAGAACTAGTGTAGCCCAGTTACGCGATCCGGCAGAGGCTAAACAGTTTGCAGAAAAACTCGCCGTTCGATGTTGATTTGTGTCAGGGCACCAGCTTACTCGTGCCGCAAGCTTCTAGAATCGACTGGGCTTTAGGCTCTGGAGGTCCATGGCGAGCACGAAAAAGATCTTTCTGCGTCCGTTTTGTCTGAAGTGCAAGTAGCTGCTTATCAACACGTTGCAGCTCAGGAAACTCTGCGGGGTGCTGTCGTCATCCAAGGTGCTGAGAGATTGAAATTCATGAGGAATAATTCGAAACTGAAGGAACATAGAACCCTTTCACTGGAGGAGCAGCAGAACGAGGCCCGTCACGAGGCGACAGGAAAGATCAAGCGGTATCTCGATTTAGCGGAAAAGCTGTTTCAAAATGACGACGACTCCGATTGCTCTCCGGCCGCTCCCGTTTTCTCGCACCATGCTCATCGATAATCCCAGATCAGGATTCGTTGCGTAAGGCATGCATCTCTGAGACCACAGCAGTCCTCTCCAGCTTGTCCCACGCAAACGGCTTTCCATCAATGGCCCGTTTCACGGTCTTGAACAATATTGCCGAAAAGAGCTGGCGATAGGCAAAACGCTGCAGCCACAGATGCAGCAGCAGGCTCCAGTTTTCTCCTTGGCCTTTTTCGCGTCTTTCCAGAAAGAAGGCCAACGAGGAGGCGATGAAGTCAATTAACAGGAACAGCACAAAATACAACACCAGCCGTTGGAAGCTGCTGGAATCGCTGCTCTCAGGGTGGAAATGACGAGCCACCAGGTACTGGACGGAGCCAATCAGGAACATGAGATCGATGAAGGGCGAAACCAGAGGCAGCAAAATTTGAAAAATGATGATGTTGGGTAAGGCAATCCATCCCAGGCGGCTGCGCTGGCGCATGGCGGGGCCATGCTTCCAAACCGCCTGGAGAATGCCAAATGACCAGCGAAAGCGCTGGCGCATCAATCCTCTGGCCGTGGTCGGCGCCTCGGTAAACGCCAGCGCCCGGTCCTCATTCACTACCTTCCATCCGTGTTCCAGAAGAGACATTGTCAGGTCGGCATCTTCGGCCACCGTATCCGTATGATATCCGCCTGCTTCCCGGACCGCGGACCTTCTCCAACCACCAATGGCGCCAGGCACCACACTGACAGCGCCCATCACATTCAATGCTCGGCGTTCAAAGTTCTGGCTGGTAATGTATTCCAGCGCCTGCCAACGGGTCCAAAGATTCACCCGGTTGCCCACTTTTGCATTTCCGGCAACGGCCCCTACCCCAGGATCGACAAAATGAGGCACCAGACGCGAGATTGCATTGCGGGCAATAGTTGTATCGGCGTCAATGCCAATGTAAATTTCATCTTTCGTCTGCTCCAGCCCAAGGTTGAGAGCGGTTGCCTTGCCGGCGTTGGGCTTGGTCAGGAGAAGGACACGGCCCTTTGCAAGTTCAGTGGCAAAAACTGTCCTCACAACCTCGGAGGTTGCGTCCTTGGAGCCGTCATCCACAACAATGATTCGTAACCTGGGATAGTCCGAAGCCAGCACGGAACGCACTGTACGTTCAATGACTCTCTCTTCATTGAAAGCCGGAATGATCACTGTAACCGCCGGCTGAAAACCAGAGGCGGTTTCCGGCAGTTTGGATTTGCGCAGGCGATCAAATGTGGCCAGCGCGCCGATTCCCAGCAAGCGGGCGCTCATCAGCAGGTCGCCGATAATAAACACCAGGGAGATAAAGGACAACAAAGCGGCAAAGAGCGTGAATGCCGCATCGTCCAGCCGGGCCGACCAAATCTCATTCGCCGCGAGCTTGGGCATGACTTCGTCACGTGTTTTCCCCAGCAGCTCTTCCACACTGACGATCTGAAATCCCCGGCTTCTCAAGCCATCGATAATGGCCGGCAGGGCCTTTACGGTAGCGCTGCGGTCGCCCCCGCCATCGTGCAGAAGAATAATGCTTCCGCAGTAGAGCGGCGGACGCGCTTCGCATCCCTTGGTGGCCTCGGTCTCCGTCTGCCGCAACACGCTATTCAGAATCTGTTCTACAGTTCGGCCGCGCTGCCAGTCGTTAGGATCAATCTTCGATCCTACCGTGGTGTAGCCCAGTTCCTGCACTACTTCCAGCGGGCGCACTTGTTCAGCAATGTCGGGCTCCTGATCAATGGAGTAGGGAGGGCGAAAATACAGCGGCTTCACTCCCAGCTTGCTGGCAAATAAGCGCTCCGTCAGGTTAAGCTCCAGCGCCATATATCCCTTAGAGAGGTCACTGATGTCAGGATGGGTAAAAGTGTGATTCCCGATCCCATGACCCTCCTGATAGATCCGTTTTGCCAACCCCGGATACTTTTGCACTTCTGAGCCAATCAGGAAGAAAGTGGCTTCCGCGTGCTCCCGCTTCAGAACATCCAGAATCTTGGGCGTATAATCCGGGTCTGGGCCATCGTCAAAGGTGATTGCCACTCGTTTTTCACGGGCGCCATATTGTTTGATCTGATAGGGCTCCGGCAATAACGACATGCTCTCCGAGGTCACCAGCCTGGTGGCAGGATCGGTTGTAAGCTGCCGTTCTCCTGTCGCCGGCCGATGTTCCATATAAAGAACCTCGCCGTATCCCTCGCGGTCCACATCGTGGCCTGCCGGCACACGCTTAAGCTTCTGTTCGGCATCGGTCTCCGAGGGATTGTCCCAGATCGCCCACAGAGAGCGGTCCTCTGATCCCAGCCGCCATAACGCAAAAGTGCGGATGCCCATCTGCCGGGCGCTTCGCATCTGGTTCAGGGCCGTGACCGCATCCAGGTACCAAACCTGGTGCTCTACTCCGTTGTCCTCAGCGTAAGCGAAATGAGGGTTGAGGGATTCGGAATCGAAAATTACTTCTGACTCCGATTCCTTGGCATGCAGCCATGATTCCTGGACATTGTTGGTATCCACGTTCAACACCGCATGCTTCTTCTTAGGGGAGATTGACCAGTCATAGCCATAGCTGCCAATGCCGCAGATGATCTTCTTCTTATCAATGTCTTTGGTCGCCTGCTGCAGGTTGGAGACAAACCAATCCTGGGCCGCCACTGGACCGGGCTCACTGGTGGTCTGGTGCTGGTCGTAATTCATGATGACCAGACCGTCAGAGTTGGCAGCCAGTTGGCCATAGTCGTAATCATCGTCGGCAACCGGCACGTTCACATAGAGTTTCAGGCCGTGCTTGTGAAGCTCCTGGCCAAGTTCCGCAATGAGGGCACGAAATCCCGGCTGCGCCTCTTTAGGAATCTCCTCGAAATCGATGGCTGCGCCCTTAAAACGATCACTGGCCAGAAATAATAAGAGCTGTTTGCGGAAGTTTTCACGAGCGCCAGCATTGTTCAGGAAGTCTCCGACATTGCTGAGCCATGCGCGCTGCACGGCGTCGAAGTTGTTGATCAGGGGAAAGACATCAACATTCGCCTTCTCTGTCTTGAGGAAGGGCATGACCCGATCGTCCGCTGCATGAACCAGGCCGTTCTGAACAATTGGGAAGAACTGATTCAGAGCATCGACTCCCTGCAAATTGCCGTCCGGGCTCAGTACGTGCAGCCACTCGGGAAACAGAATGTCAATCTGGGGATAATATTCCTGCAACGACACGAAACTGGCTGCATCCCAATTCACGTAAAAAGCGGCGCGTATGCCTTCATCGCTATTCAGCGCCACCTGGGAGGGAGGGGACTGGGTCTTGCGGTGTGTACCCTTGGCCTTGGTCTTTTTCCTGTGTTCCTGCTCCTTCAAGGTGCGCCAATTGCGCTTTTGCTCCGGCATCAGCAGATGCGGCAATTGCTCCTGCAGAAAAAAAACACTGACGGCAAAAAAGAGAATCAAAGCTGTGATAATGATTCCCAGCCCGTCAAGCAGCACTCGCAGGCGGCTCCACCGCCTCCGTTTGGGGTCAAAAAATACAGGGTTCGCCATTGCAGGAAGTCTGGTATCAATCGTATTCTGTCAGCCACGGCAGGTCAATGCGAGCAAAAGGCATGCGAAAGGACGAACTGGAGAGAATGCCGCATAATCGCCTTTAAAATGCCTGCAATGGCGAAGGTATTCGAATCACATCTGAAGGAGGGATTTACCGCGCGGAGAACGGGCGAGTTTTGGGCCTAATCTCTTCCTTTTCATGAAAGCACTCTTTGATCTGCTGCGGCGGAACAAGCTTGTCTTCCTTCTGGCCACCATTGCCGCTCTTGGATTACGGCTGTTCTTTGTCTTCCGTTTCCCTCACGTATCCGACGACAGCCTGATTTACGGAGATATTGCCAAAAACTGGCTGCATCATGGCATCTATGGCCTCACCGATGGAGAACTCATAAGACCAACCCTGATCCGGCTTCCCGGATATCCGGCATTCCTGGCGCTCATATTCTCCATATTCGGGCACGACCATTATGGCGCGGCCATGATCGTCCAGGCATTCATCGACACCAATACCTGCCTGGTCACAGCCGCCCTGGCCTTGGAACTCATGGGCGAACGGGCTGCGAAGGCAGCATATCTGGTGGCGGCGCTTTGCCCATTTACCGCCAACTACACCGGGGCTGCCCTGACTGAGACTCTTGCCATCTTCTGCACCAGTCATGCTCTCTACTACGGAGTCCGCGGGCTGAAGGTCCTGGAGCAGGGCGAACGGGCTGCAACCTTGTGGGTAATTTCGGGATTGTGGACGGCCGCCAATATTTTCACGCGCCCTGATGGTGGCCTGATCCTGGCTCCATTGGGTCTGGCTTTGCTGGTCTATTTTTTTCGGTCATCACGAAAAAAACAAGTA
>DATMMY010000266.1:0-3659 GCA_035569515.1 Candidatus Solibacter sp.
CGCCTCCGGCCTGCCAAACAGCACCATGGCCTGATCGATCGCGTGCGGTCCCAGATCGAAGAAAACTCCACTGCCCGGTTCCACCCGCTCCCGCCAGGCCCCCGGACGCAGCTTAGGCCGGTAGCGGTCATAGTGAATCTCGCAAAGCACGGTCCTGCCCAGCGCGCCGGAGCGTAGCAGTTGCCGCACAGTCGCAAAGTCTCCATGAGAGCGCGAATTGTGATAAGCGGAGATAAGGCGGCCCTGCTGTCCGGCAATCCTGAAGAGGTCGGCCGCCTCCTGTGATGTAGTGGTAAACGGCTTGTCAATCACCACATCGCGGCCCGCCAGCAGACACCGCCGCGCCATCTCATAGTGCGTAACGTTAGGCGTAGCGATCACCACCAGGCGAATATCGTCAATCGCCAGCAACTCGTCCAGGCTGCGCACCACCCGCGTCTCGGAATAAATCTCCCTGGCTGCATCGCCGCTGCGCTGCACCACCCCAGCCAGACGCAATCCAGGCGTTGTATGGATGACAGGCGCATGAAACGCCCGCCCAGCAAGGCCGAATCCAACCACGCCAACCGGAATGGTCTTGTCCGTCAAAGAAGCTCCTTTTTTTAGCCGCCATAATTATGAAGGCGCCTCTCTTGACCCGGCAAATCAGCCGTAAAAAAGCCTTTGGTGTTGGGTTTGTCTCCCTCTGCGTCCGGAGTTTACCCTGAGCGGAGTCGAAGGGCGTCCGGAGCCTGCCCTTGAGCGTAGCGAAGAGCCTGCCCTGAGCAAAGCCGAAGGGGCGGTGAAAGATTTCGGGTTTGGTTCTCTCTTTACCAATGCTGAAGACTAAGGGCTAAGACCAATACTGTTCACTTAAGGAATTCGAAGATGCTCGCAGAACAATGAATCCCAGCCCCGGAGGGGCGCAATTATTGAGCCCAGCACGTAAGTGCTGGGGAGTGTTAGAGATAAATGACAAGTCCCGTAGGGCCGGCATAAGGTTTCTCTTACGGCCTATTAATCGAGTAGGTTCGAGGAAAGCTTAAGTGAACCGTATTGGGGCTAAGACGGAACAAAACAATCCGCGCCCATCCGCGCAAATCAGCGGTAAAAAAGCCTTTGGTGTTGGGGTCATCTTCCTCTGCGTCCGGAGTTCACCCTGAGCGGAGCCGAAGGGCGTCCGGAGCCTGCCCTTGAGCGTAGCGAAGAGCCTGCCCTGAGCAAAGCCGAAGGGGCGGTGAAAGGCTTTGCTTCTAATCCCCGCCAATCAGCGATCCGTCTCTTCTGGTTGCGCCGGTGGGACCGGGGGACACGCTGCGGGATCGAGAAAGACCTTGCCGTCCAGGAAAAACAAGTGCTGGCCGCTCTTCAGGACCGTAGCATCTGTGCATCCATTCACTTCCTGCGCAGAATGCTTCTCGGCGTCATACACCCAAAGGTACTTTTTGAAAGCGAAGCCCGCTACCACCACGCTGGAGAGCGCCGTGGGTGTGAGGCTATCCACTCTATTATTAATATGCGTGAGCAGTTCGAGTTTGCCGCCGGAAAACCGGTACAGGTCCCTGGTCTCGTCTTGTTCGCCCAGGACAAAGATTCCATCGCCGCTTTGCACTATGGAAACGCAGTCCCGCAACAAAGTTGTCATCGAGCCGGTTCTAAGATCGAATACTTTCAGGTCAGGACCGGTTTCCTCGTCGTAGGTGCGAGCCAGAATGGAGCCGCCATCTGGGGCAAATGCCAGTTGCCAGCCGGAACTTTCGGTCTGCACTTTAAAAGGCAGCGGCCAGCGCTTTAACACGCGCCGGTCCGAGATGCGCAGCACGGTCAGCACGTCGAGCTTTTGCGGACTGAGCCAGAAAGCCAGGGTCGTCCCATCGCGCGATACCGCCAGCCCCCTGGGTTGGCCCGAATATATCTTCTCTGCAACCCCGTTGGGCCGCAGCCGGTAGATCCCTCTTGAAGATGTCACGTAGGCGTTGCCCTTGGCCCAGACAATGCTTCCGCTGTCGATATCGGCGGCAACGGGTTTGATCTCCCGGACACGCCAGGCTTGCCCGATCTTTGACAGGGAGACCAGCGGACCGGGAACGTAACTCGCAGTCTCTCCCTCCACCTCGTGCTTCAAACTGTAAAGCAGCAGCCGGTCTTCCCAGTGCGAAGGACTGACCGCAAAAGTCTCTTTGGCCCCACGAAGCACCGGCGGTTTCTCTATCGGCCCAGGCCCGGCAGCCACGAGCATGATGTTTATAAGACCTGCAATGAGCGTTTTTCCAATCACGATCTATCTCCGTCGCGTCCAGTGTATATGGCCTTGGTGATCACGGGCCAGATCTGCATTGGAAATAGGCTTCCTATCCCGATAGAGCTGGTTGCCGGGACCAAATACCTCATGGTCATGGCGGGCATTGAACCTGTTGATGATGCTGTCAACCCAAGCTTTGACCTCGGGGTCTTTGTTATATGTGTTAACCAGCTTGCCGTTGATCATATCGATGTCGGCGGCCAGTCCCAGCGGATGGTTGGATTTTTCGCCATGTTTTCCGTTCGTGGTGTAACCAATACGAATGTTCTTAATCCCCTGAGCGGCGACATCGTCCAGAAACTCTCTTTCGACTTGACTGCCCAAGTGAGGCGCAGGCTTCCCCTGAGCGTCAATGTATTCGAGAGCGATATCGGGTTTAGGCTGAATACGCGATGGCATGAATACTTGCTTCGTCATATCCACGATCCGAGTTCCAATTGGGCGCTTCGACACGACCTTTCTGCTTCCCGGAGTTATCGGCGCTCCTGGAGGCGTTGGCGCCGACAGCGAGTTAGGATTGGGGCCACCGGTTGCGCCAGTACGTTGCGTGGTTGCGCCGGGAGTTTGTGCCATTTGTCGTGGGTCACGTTCATCGAACATTGGGTTTTCTCCTTTAGTCGCAATCGTTCACGAAGTCTGCGAACCATCCTGGGCCTGCGGAACTTACTACCACAATCTTCTGGCATACGGGTACAGCGTTGTCGTAGGATTCGCCGGCTTCCGGCATGAAGGCGCTTCATCCTGCAGACCGCTAATCATTAGCGCCGTTCTTGAGTTCCTCGCTTCTGATATGCAGGAGTTTCCCTACCTTCGAAGCATATTCACGCTGAACATTCACCAGGGTGCTCCGCAACTCCGAAGACAACTGTGACAATTTGAAATTGGAAAGGAGGTACTCCGCCGGAAATCCGAGACGGCTTTTCAGCTCGTTCCGATAGTCCGCATTCAGCTTCCGCAGTCCCTTGGCAAGTTCCGAGCCCCCGGCCACCTCGTAGCCCTTGGTCCAAATCTCCGCTGCGTCTTCCAGTGTCATGGTTGTCTTCGGGTTTTGAAGGGCCGGCAATATCTTCAGATATTTATCTCCGAAGTCGTAACTTGTGAGGAATGCCTCAAGGCCATTAGGAAGACCAAAAGCGTGATAACCGTTCCAGATCGCACGGGCCTCCACCAAGTCATTCTTTTTCAAGAGGTCCAGATTCTCCTCATTGGGTTCTTGTAACCACCTTATATAAAGCCTCATGGCCTCTGCGGAATCGGGATCGCTGTTAAGGATCGTTTGGAGATCGCGATTATGGCGCTGGTCTCCATTCTTATCGCTGGCATTTTGGGCGGACGCCGGAAGGCAGAACAAGAGGACTGCCATCACACAACAGAGCTT
>DATMMY010000267.1:0-6219 GCA_035569515.1 Candidatus Solibacter sp.
AGGGCTTGCTCGCTGGGGTACAGGCCCAATTGATGAAATTGGTCGAGCAGCTTGGTCAGGATGGGAGAAGCGTCCTGGAAGCCCTGCACCTCCGCCAAAAGGGCCTGTTGAGCATCTCCCGCGGGCGCCTGCACCAGTTCCGCCTTGCCAATCAGGGCCTGCATGTTTGCCTGGAGCCGGTTCAGCGCCACCAGTTGCAGGGTGCTTTTCAGCATGGGCGAATCCTTCTGCAAGCCTTCGCTCACAAAACGATCGTAAGAATCTTTCAGGCCGGCGGCCTCTTGCAGAGGGTCCTTGTTCCAAATGAGTTGCTCGCCCGGGGCAATGCCGGTATGGATCTTGCCGATCGGATCGCGCTGCACATACGGGACATCGAGCAGATCGACCAGCGATGTGCGCAACTGGTCCGCATCCGGAGACAGCTTTATTTGCCCGTTGCTCAGGTCAAGCAAGCTCCCCGTCAGGGCAGTCCCTTCCTCGTCGAGCTTGCGCTTCAGCGTATCGAAGGCCCGGGCTCCGAAGACTTGCACAAAAGTCTCCAGCCGCGGCTTGGGAGAAAGATACTCGGATTGTTGTATGGGAACGGTTGTGACCTGTTTAAGGGCATCGGGCAGCTCAAATTTTCCGCCGGCAGTCGTTTCGCTAGCGATCTTTTCGCTGGCAATCCAGGAGAGATCGGCGCTGCCCAGCACGGTTTGCGCCTGCACCAAGGAATTCTTGAGGTCGTTTAAGTCCGCATAGCTTTCCAGTTGCTGCTTGTCCAGGGCCTCGATGTTGTCACGCAACCCGTCCAGGTAATCCACAATCTGGTTGTTGGCCAGCCACTGCGTGAAAAGCTCCGCAACCAGCTTTTCCATTCTTGCACTGGCCGTGCGCTTGTCGTGGTCGTCCGTTTCAATCATTTCGCCCGAGGCCTGTTTCAAAGCGGCGCGAAAGTAAGGATTGCTTTCATAGTCGAATTCGGGCGGCAGTTCGTGCCCATGAAGGTAGCTTTCCAGGGCAATAAGGGACTGGGGATCTCCCTTGCCGTGCGTGGCCAATTCGTTATATCTGACAATGTTGGCTTCCAGGGTCAGCAGGCCGTTGGTGTAATCGCGCAATCGCTGATACGAAGGGACCTGTTGCAGCGGCTTGAGCGATGTGATGGACGACTCTGGTCCAAGAGCATCTCCGGGCGCGGCAATCCCATCCACAGGAATCGGCTCAACCAGCAGATCATGGCGGCGGCTCAGGAGTTCCAGCCGGAACTTGGTATAAACAAGCTTCTCAAAGGCAGGGACCATGGCCTGCTTCACCCGTTCATCCAGCGGGGAGAGGTAAGAGGTGGGCAGGAATGCCGTGCGGTAACGGCTCCCGGTGAGAGCCTGCATGATGTGAATCAGGTTGAACGCCGTGTCACCTTCCGCATGCGACTGCTGTTCCAACACGGGATGTTTCAATTCTTTAAGCTGTGTTACTACCTGATCGAGCACGGGAACCGTGGATCGTTTGGTTGCGTCCATCCGCTTGTATTGAATCCACACTCCCAGCGCCAGGACAATCCCCACAACCACGGTCAGGGCCTGAAATGCGATAACGGCGCGGTCCCGGGAGAGGTAGAGCTTGGCTGGCGGACGGGCAAGGCCATCTTCCTGAAAAATCTTGCTCTCAAAAAGGTCGGTGATAAACACCGGAGAGTGTGCGGGAGCCTCCATGGGAGCGGCCATGGAAGTAACCGGGGAAGCAAGCGGCGAAATTCCCAAGACCTCCCCAGTCACAAGTTCGTGGCTGCCGGCGGAGCCGGAATAAGATGCGGTAGCGGCCATGGCCCTTACCGGTTCCGGCGGGTCTTCAGGATCTGCGCCATCTCCCACAAAGTAAAAGCCGCGCAACTGGTGCGACTCGCGGTAGGCAGGCTGCTTGAATATCTGCGCCAGGTAGATTCTCAGGGGTTTTCTCAGCTCCTGGAGCCTGGTGGAAAATAGAAAGACGCTGTCGCGATCGTCAATTTCATCGCGCTCAACAAATACCTCGCTCTGCAAAATATTCAGGTTCTGGGAAAGCTCGTCAAAACCCTGATCAATCCAGCTCGGATCAAAGGCCGCCTGAAGGTTGTTGGGATTCGACCATCCAAACATCTGGCGGTGATAGGCCGAGGGCAACTGCCGTGCCAGGCCATTGAATCCAGGCATCGTATCGCACTTGGTGATCACCACGTAGATCGGCAGGCAGAGCCCCAGCCACTGCTCCAGCTGCCATAGCTTGTCGACGATCTGTGCCGCTCTTTGTCCAATTTGCGCGGGTGAAATCGCCTTTTCGCCGATCAACTCCGTGCAGGGCAAGGTAAGTACAATGCCATCCAGCGGACGGCCAGGCCTGTACCTCTGCAGGTTGCGGAGCAGACTCTTCCAACTGCGCTCATCCGATCCGGGCCTGCCGGCATGGAGAAAGAAATCTCCGGGCACGTCCAGAAGGACTCCGCCGTCAAAAAATCTCCACCCAACCCCGTGAGAGACTCCAAAATCCGTGGCGCCCTCGCGCAGAGAGAGACTGATGCCGGAATGCTCCAGCATCGTGGTCTTGCCGGAATTCGCTGCACCCACCACCATGTACCAGGGAGCGCGGTAACGGAAGTCACGGCCGGTGGAATTCCTGCGAAGAAAGCGCAGGGCGGAAGATACAGACCAGCGCAGCGCTATCTCCGGCAGGGTATTTGCATTCATGCGCTTTGCGGAAGTTTTGGCGTCGTCCGGTTGGGCGATAGCTTTTTCTTCCTGTTCCGCAGTTGCGCCTTCGGACAACTGCGCGTCCTGCTTCTTCCTGGTCCGCCACAGCACTACGAGCATCAATACCACGAGCAGGATGACCAGCACTGCAATCCCCAGCAGCACCAACTCGGGCGAAAGACGCAGGAACGATGGCATTATTTTCCACCTTCCGCGCAGGCCTTCTGGTTGATCTGGCAGAGTCTCTGCTCAATCGGCTCCGTGAGCCGCAGCCAAAGAGTGTGCGAAGCAACCAGCCATAGACAAATCAGCGCCACAAAGATCAGCGCCCAGTTGCGCGCGCGGGGCAACTTCACCCCGCTGCTTTCGGTGAGGGTATGGGAATAGCTTTGGGCAAAAATGTTGCGCTCTTTTCCCAGAAGCTCAGGGTTGCGGCGGTACACCATGGCAAACAACTGGCGACGATATCTGTCCAGGGCTTGCCGGGATTGATCGGCAGGCAGGCCCCGATATTTGCCCTGAAACCCCAGGGAGAGGGCCGCTAAATAGACCGCGGCAAGATCCACATAAACCGGATCGCGCTGGCGCAGCAGCAGGTCCAGCTTTTTGAAGAAGGTTTCTCCGGCGGAAAAGGTCTGGAAAAACTTGGTTTCCAGCAAAGGCCAATTCTGCTGTCCCGGCCAAACTTCGTTCAGGAAGATTTCATCGGCGAGCGCGGCCATCACGTATTGCGCGTCGCGGTAGACCTCTACGCCAAAAGCTCCTCCGCTGCGCGCAGCCCTTTGGGCCTGGGTACCCAGCAGGGAACACAGACGCTGCCAGATGTCCTGATTTCGTTCAATGCCTGATTCATCGTCGTTCTGAGAATCGTCTGCGTTCTGAGAATCGTCTGCGCCAGGAACCGACGACCCCCTGCTGACCGCCAGGGCCACGCTTTTTTGGCGGGACAGTTCCTGATAGAACTCCGAGAACTGCAAGAGCAACAGCGAATTTTGATAACCCGGATATGCCATACCCTGCCGACACCGATCTGCGGTTGTGAGTTTAAGATCGTTTTTCAGTGCGGGAGCGTGCTGATGTTACGGTTGCGAGAGCGATAATCCAGCCCGCCGGGGGATAGTGCCGGGCCGGTTACAATCACGACAGCATCTGCATCACGACTCCTACCACAGAGTCAAAAATCAGGACCCCTTGTCAGCCCGTAGCCTGCTTTGCAACTACGAGCTCGGCCAATGAATCCTTCACGAACAAAGTAACTTCCGCCGGACGAATCTTGCCCGCGGCTCCGCCATCATCTACCACCAGCAGGCTCTGGTCCGGTCGAATAAACTCCGAATCGTCCATGGAAAATAAAACCGTTCCCAAAGGCGGAGAGAGCGTGTCGTCGCCCTGGCTTATTTCGCGTTTTGCGCCCGTCATCCGTTTATCGTGCAGGGATTGCATGACAGAGGCGGAGCCGATGCGGCATTGCGCTCCCCATTCCATGACCTCTTTTCCCGACATGCCAGCGGGGCCGCGCATCGCCAGGAAGAGCTTGCGCCCCTTCCATTCGGCCCGGAAGCGCTCCAGGATGAACATTCCGTTCTTAAGCGCAAAGCGGAACTCCTGATAATCCTGGTGAACGCCCTCACGGATCATGGTCCACGCATAGGTCTGGACATCGGCAAAGCTCGCCTTCAAGTCCCGATGGTTGTAAGGCTTGAATTGCGGCGGTACCACATTGCGGCCCAACCCCGCCAGATGTCCGGCGACCAGGCAGAATGCTTTGTAAAGCTCGTAAGGATGGGCCAGCCCGGTAGCCAGGGCCGCCTCGAAATGCGGCAGGGCGGCCACCAGGCATTGAATCTGGCTCCTGGTTTCCAGCAGCAGCGGCGACTGGCGGGCCAGGAAATCCGCCGCTTCCCGTATCTTGGCGGCGGTTTCGCTGCACATCTTCCAGATGGGAGAGAGGGTCGAAATGACCGCTGTAGAGGGAACAAAATCCGTCAGCTTGAACCCTGCGTTCGTGTACTCCACTTGGGCCAGGGGGAAGCTCACATACTTGGACGGCGGAACCTCGCCGGCCATCAGTTCCAGCCGGGGCCGCATGCGCGGAATGGTTGTCCGCTTCTCGCCGGTCTCTTCGTCAGTCACCACGTCGCCATCAACGGCCTGATAACGCGGCAGGTCTCCCTTGATGGCCACAGCCGTGCGTGCCGGCACAGCCAGATGAATGGTGATGGGCTGCTGTTGAGGTTCCAGACGGATCTCCTGGAGTTCCGGCTCGTCGCCGCTTTTATAGGAGACCAGCAGGCCATCCGGCATGACCGCTTCCAGCGACAAAACGCTGAAAACGCCACCCACCAGCTTAGGCCGGTGGACCTCCCAATCCCGCACGCCATAAAAATAAGGAGTTATGGAGTTCAGGTGATAATGCAGGAGGTCCTCAGAACGCCGGACCAATTGCTGAAAGTGCTCGGGCGCCAGCAGCATGCCTTCCTGCCACTGAATCGCCTCCGGTATTTGTTTGCTGCCTGCCACAGGTTGAGGGCCCATAAAAATTACCTACTACTTGCTCTGCACCACAAAATCTTCGTCGTCGAGAAAAATCGAGACTTTTCCGCGCGTGGGAAGCGGCGCATTATGAGCGCCGGGAGAACCATAATTTGCAAATACCACGATGCCGCCCACATCCGAAGCGACCGTAAAATCGATCGGCGCTATGGTTTGCCCCGGCACCCATTCCCACGATCTCACTTCCAGGGTCTTGGAATACTGCCGCTTGAGCTGCGGCCTCTTCATGAACCAGTCGCTCGCAGACATTCCCTCCGCGGTTTTCAGCAGGGTCTTGTCCTTGATCAGCAACAAATCCACGGCGATAGGACTGTTCTGGTTGGCCTGGTCAGAAATTCCCACTTGAAGAGACAGCTTGCCATTCACAAGCCCAGTCACCTTCTTTGCTTTTTTCGCTACGCCACAACCCACAATAGCGATTAGAAACACGAAGGCGAAAAAGATTGCAAACCGGCGCCGCATCATAAGGGGAAGTGAGGCGTACCTTATAACAGCCGTTCTCTCCGTGTCAATGTTTTCAACGATCTTGCCCCCTTTTTGCCGGTTATTAACCGCTTCTTAACAATTGCCGCTCGGGATTCTTCCCTTTTGGGACTGCCCCGTGCTCGATAACGACGCCTGTTCCCAAAACCCTGCAAAGAATCTGGTCGAAAATGTTTAGAAATAAGTGGGCATAGCCGCCTGCAAGCACCGTGAAATTCAAAGTGACCCACCAGGGGAGATAAGACCAGGGTCCCGTCAGAAACATCTGGTTTCTTTCCCAGTTCGAATTACATTTGACCGGGTAATGTGCCACGCAAGCTTAACTGAACCGTATTGAAACTTTAACCCCCCGGAACCAAATTCGTCATTAACGTGAAAAAGGCCGGAGGCTATAGTGAATTAGCCGCACAAATAGGGGTGAAGCCGGATATATAAAAATCATGCTGGAACCCTTCCATTTCGTGTTCCTGCTACTGTC
>DATMMY010000268.1:0-5351 GCA_035569515.1 Candidatus Solibacter sp.
GGCATTCACGTGGATGTGATCTTTCCGGTGCTGCATGGCACTTTCGGCGAGGATGGCACCATTCAGGGGCTGCTCGAACTGGCTGATATTCCGTACGTAGGCGCGGGTGTGCTGGGTTCAGCGGCCGGTATGGATAAGGACGTGATGAAGCGCCTGTTCGTCGCGGCCGGTCTTCCCATTGTGAAGCATGTGACCGTTCTCCGTAGCCAGTGGGAAAATGATCCAAAGAAAGTCACGCGCGAGGTTGAAAAGAAGCTGAAGTATCCGGTGTTCGTGAAACCCGCCAATCTCGGTTCTTCGGTGGGTATCTCCAAGGCCCGCAACCGTAAGGAACTCGGACCCGCCATTGAGATTGCTGCCGGCTATGATCGCAAGATCGTGATTGAGCAGGGCGTAGGTGGAAAGAAGCACAAGGCGCGGGAGTTAGAGTGCTCCGTACTGGGCAATGATGAGCCTCGCGCTTCGATTGCAGGTGAGATCGTTCCTTCAACCGAGTTTTACGATTACAACGCCAAGTATCTGGACGAAGGTTCGAAACTCATCATCCCGGCAAAGCTCACCAAAAAGCAGATGAAAGAGCTGCAAGACATGGCCATCGCTGCGTTCCAGGCAGTGGACTGCTCCGGACTGGCGCGCGTGGACTTCCTGATGGACCCAAAGTCCGGCAAGATCTATCTCAATGAGATCAATACCATGCCGGGCTTTACCTCTATCAGCATGTACCCCAAGTTATGGGCGGCCTCCGGAATAGACTATCCTGAGCTGATTGAGCGATTGGTCCAATTGGGCCTGGAGCGTTATCAGGAAAAAAAGAAGAATCGCTACAGCAGGAATTGATGGGTCAGGGCGAAACCCAAAACCTTTGAAACACAGCACAGCTTAGCCGCAACCAAAACCTAAACCTTTGAAACACGGAGGAACAGAGTAAACGGAGGAAAACAAGGAGGAACCCAAACCATTAACCACACATTCGCTCAGGCTCAGTGCAGGCTCCGGTCACAAAAGGGAACATGAAGGAAAAGCAAAGAAAATCTTCGCGGGAAAGCAAGATTTCCATGATTAGTAATACAGAGGAACCCTTCGCTTCGCTCGAGGACAGGCATCGGAAGCGGAGGAACCCCGAAACCATTTCATCCAAATCAACACCTGACTGCGGATTTTTTTCGCAAGCTGTTTAGCCCCGGTTGCTAAAACACTCAGTCCTTTATGAGCTGCTTTCTGGATAAGAAAAGACAGAACGTCAGATATGTGGCATTGATCCTGATGTTGCTCTCGCAGGTATCAGGTGTCACTCTTGCGCAGCAAGCGTCCGGCTCCGGGCAAGCTACGGTTGAGGGCACCGTGGTCAATGCGATCAACGCGCGGCAGATTCCCCGGGCAGGCGTTCTGCTTCGCAATATTCAGCAGACCAACAATGTGGTCTGGACACGGGCGGACGACACTGGCCGCTTTCTCTTCAAGAATGTCGGCCCCGGAACTTACCGCCTCTCAGGAGACAGGCAGGGCTTCTTCACGGAAAACCGCAAGAACGCAACCCAGGCATTGGTTGATGTTTCTGCGCGCGACCACCTCACCAACGTGCTGGTTCGCCTGCTCCCCTTTTCCGTGGTTGCTGGCCGAATCGTAGATGAGAAGAACGATCCCATACAGAACGTAGAGATGCGGCTGTATGCCTGGGACTACGTCCGCGGGCGGAGGCTGCTGGGGAGCAAAGCCAGCGCAGTGACGGACGATCGAGGCGAATACCGCATTTCCGGCGTTCGTCCGGGCAGCTATTTCCTCTTGGCCAATTACGACTTCAAAAAGGAATGGCTAAGAAGCATGGGGGACCTGTCAAAGTCCACCCGTCCGGATATTGCTTATCTGCCGCAGTTCTTTCCCGGCACCACCGATTTTCGCGAGGCCCAGCAGCTGACCCTGAAGCCGGGCGATGAGGTCTTCGAGGATTTTGCCTTTTCGTCGAGGCCTGCCGTCTCGGTGCATGGCAAGGTGGTCAATGGGCTCTCCGGCAGGCCCGCCTCCAAAGCAATTGTCAGTGCCTCATGGGCGAACGTTCCAGTGGGAATCAACCCCATCAAAGGAGAGGCGGATGAAAATGGCATTTTCGAGATTTGGGGACTGGCGCCGGGATCGTACACGCTGCAAACCAGCTTTCAGGATCAAGGGGAAAACTATTCCGGCGAGGAACAAGTGGAGGTAGGAAGCGCCGGCGTTGCCGAAGCCAACATCGCCGGAATGCCGGATTTCGAAATCAACGGGCAAGTACGTATTGAGGGCACGCAGCGACCGGCGCTGCGCCAGGTATCAGTGGATTTCATGGCCATCGGCAACAGGCCTTTCGCTATCTTCAGGGCAGCGGCCGCCCCTCCGAGTTTTCGTCTGGCCGGAAAACTCCATTTGGAAACCCACTACCGGGTGAATGCAGTCAATTTGGAGGATGACTACTACCTGAAGTCCATCCTGGTCGCTGGGAAGGAGATGCCCCAAACCGACGTGGTTGTAGGTGGCAAGCAAAGTGAAGTCGAGGTGATTCTGAGCCCCTTGGGAGGCCACATTGAGGGCATCGTGCTGGATTTCAAGAACCAGCCGATGAGAGGCAGTTTCGTCATGCTGGCCCCGGATGTTGCAGAGAGCGATCCCGGACAGATTCGCCAAATTCGGTCTGACGGCAATGGCAAGTTCATACTGCGCGGTGTTCCGCCCGGCGCCTACAGGCTGGTTGCCTTTGAAGATGTGACCGTGGATGACCTCATGGCCCAGCCGGAGGTTTTGAAACGATTTGTCGATCAAGGCGCAAGCGTAAAGGTAGAAGAAGGCGGAAAATACAACAACGTTATACCCAAGTTCATTCCAGCGGACGCCAGTCCCTGAAACAAGCAAATCCGCGTCCATCCGCGTAATCCGCGGTAAGATTTTGGTTACGGCTGGCCGAGCCTAAACAATTCGTCTCCCCTGTGCCAGCCGGATGATCAGCGCAATGACCGCGAAAACCAGGAGCAGATGGACCGCGCCTCCAAAGGTGTAGTTGCTGATCATCCCAAAAAACCACATCAGCAGCAGAATGATAAAGATGGCAAACATGATTGATCTCCTGTCAAATCATCCGACTCACTGAAACTTGCCACAGTACATTCAACAATCGCGCTTATGTTCTAACTGCGATTTTGCTCAATAGGATTACGCCCGCGACCTCCCTTGATCCATGGGACCTGGGCCCGCAGGGCGCGTTCAGTCCGAAAATTACTAAATTACCAATTTACGCAATTACCAAATTCTCAGCGAGTGAACGCCGCCTGCATCAGACGAGAACAAAGCTCTCGTCATCGGCAGCGTAACAAACTTATCCCTGCTGGTATTGCTCGGTTTGGCGGCTAACGCGCCAACGATTGAATCCCAACAGTTTCGAGCTGCGCTCTCGCAGCCGTTGCGTTCCCTGGCTGACACCGTCCAGGGTGTTGCGATATCCCCGGCGAATGTTGGCGCGCAATTCGCTCCCGCTCACGGGGGTGAACAAGAGCGCCGCTCCCGCGCCAATTGCTACCCCAATCAGTAGAGATGTCACTGCCGTGCCTGCGCCGCTTCGGGCTTGGGTTTCCGGCGTTTGCCGACTGTAATCGCCATAACGTTCGTATTCGCTCATTGATTGCCCTCCTGATAAAGTCTGGAATCTCTTTGCATGGTCCCGATTTCGCTCCGGACTGCCGATTTTCTTCCGCAAAAGCTTTAGCTCGCTGGCTGTTTACTTAGAAAACGCCGCGTCGCGAGGTGTTGTCCCTGGCGAGAGGTGCTGAAAATGTTTTTATCGGAACATTTTGTCGGGACATTTATCCGGACATTTTCTCGGAGCCAGGCTGCGGGGCGGAGCCTCAATAATGTAAAATTTCAGGTTTACTCGTACGTCCTGTAGATTTGGAAGGGTACGGCCACCTGTTACGCGGCTGCTCTGGCGCCATGTCAGGCAGGTCCATCGTTTATCAATAGAAAGAGAAAGCGAGAAAATGCGCGTGAATACGGCTGAACGATCTTATCTGTCGCGGGCATAGACGGCATGGAGGCCAGGCGCTACATTGTTCGAGGGCGTGTCCAGGGCGTGGGCTTCCGCTGGTTTGTCGAATTTGAGGCGCGGCAGCTTGGGCTGGCGGGCTGGGTCCGTAATACCGCGGAGGGCACGGTCGAGGTGCTGGCCATGGGAACGGAGCAGCAACTTGCCGCCTTACGGCAGAGATTGTACAAAGGCCCGCGGGCTGCGCGCGTGGATGAAGTCCAGGAAACGCCGGCAGCGCTCATTCCCGGACTTACGACGTTTGGAATTGAAGGAGCATGGTAAAGAGCCTATGGAGCCTAAGATCGCTGCTGATTGCGAGTCGTTGAAAAAGCTCATCCGTGAGGTGCCGGATTTCCCCAAAAAGGGCATTCTCTTTTACGACATAACCACCCTGCTGAAAGACAAACTCGGGTTTGCCAGGCTGATTGACTCCCTTTCCGAACATTACCTGAACACTCCCATTGACGTGGTGCTGGGTATCGAGGCGCGTGGATTCATCTTTGGCCCGGCGCTGGCTTACCGCCTCAATGCCGGGTTTGTGCCCATCCGCAAGCCCGGCAAGCTGCCTGCGGAAACAGTGAAGTGGAGCTACGAACTGGAATATGGCATTGATACGCTGGAGATTCACAAGGACGCCATCCACCCCGGCCAGCGTGTGATCATCGTCGACGACCTGCTGGCCACCGGCGGTACCGCCAATGCCTGCCTGCAACTGGCCAAGTCGCTGGGAGCAGACGTCGTTGGTCTGGGCTTCGTGGTGGAGTTGGACTTCCTCAACGGCCGCAGGAAGTTCGAGGGGACGGAAGTTTTCTCGCTGCTGCACTACGACAAATAGATATTTAGAGCGAAAATCAATTTAGCCGCGAATTCACGCGAATAAACACGAATTAGAGTTGGTGTAGCACACCAGCCTCTTTGCACAGGGGCTAAAAAGCGTGGTGTTTGGCAACCGATTCTGCATCAGTAAAGAATTATCTGAGACACCCAGCTCTCAGCGGATTCAGGGGTCCGGCACGACTGGAAGTCGTGCCCTGATACACGTCTCCAGTGGGATACATCATTTGAAAAGGGCTCTAGCACTTCACCCCTGCGTCCTCTTTGTGAATGCTCTTGTAGGCCCAGGCCATGCGGGGCGTGTTGTGACTAATTCCGAAGCGGCCATTTGCATCCAGCAGGATCAGGCCGCCGTGTCCATTGAGCCGGGTTTTGAGGTAGCTGACGGCATCCGCGCAGGCGATCTCAGGCGTGTATCCTTCCTTCACCCGGTCTGCTGCCCACTTGCCCAGCACTAGCTTCATGATAGGCT
>DATMMY010000269.1:0-10632 GCA_035569515.1 Candidatus Solibacter sp.
CAAAGCGCGTCAGCAGATCTTCTTCGCCGTCAGATAGTTTTCCATTGATCAGCACCACAGCTTTCGCTCCGTGGTTCCTCGCGTTGATGGCCTTGGTGATCAACTGCGAGTGCTGAGTCAGACCGTGATTTCCGCTCTTGCCGGAAAAACCCGAAGGCTCGTAGCGAAGCAAGAGAACAATCTTGTCCTTGACGTCAATGTCCTGGTAGTCGTCATAGCCGAACTCCCCGGCGGATGCCCCATAACCCACGAATACCACCGGCCCGCTGACCGAACCGGACGAAGAGAAGCTGAACGGTACAAAATCCTGGTTCAACTTCAATTCGGTTCTGGAACTGCCGGCGTGTACACGAAGATGATTGTTGCCTTTCAATCGCGCCCCGGTAATCACCGTGAACGGCTGAAAGTAAGAGCCGATGCCGGCCGGCTCCAGGCCCAGACTTTTGTAGCGCTGCTCAATCAGGTGCGCGGCCCGGGTAAGCCCCTTGGTCCCATCGCCCCGCCCTTCCATGGCCGGAGTGGTAAGGGCCTTGATGTCATTCAGGTAGCGCTGCGACTCGGCAGGCCCCGAGGTCTGTGGACTGGCTGCCGAGACCAGCGCGAGCGCCAGCACTGCAAATAAAACACGTGTACGCGCGCGAATCGCGAGCCAGGGGATTTCTATGTATAAGGAGCGGAGCAGAGTGGACATAAGTTCGCCGTTGGTGACTCAAAGCGTATGTTGGTACGGCAAAACTGTCAATCAGAAGACCAAAAAGACTTAGCCACGAATCAACGCGAATGAACACGAATAAAGGCAAAAGGGAAATAAAGCAAAGATGAAGAGGAGAAATTTATGTTTCTGTTTTTCTATTTCGTGTTTCTGGTTTTCCTATTCGTGTTCATTCGCGTTAATTCGTGGCCAGAAAGGTCTTCTCCATGTCTCCGTGGTGGGTTTTACTTTGGCTGTGCTGTGGCTTGTCCTTGCGATGTTGCGAACTTAGGCTTACGCTTATTGAACCTTATTTCACGGAGAGAATTTTGAGTCTTCCAGCAATTCTTGCAAACCGCCTGGCGCTGCCGGTGATTGGTGCGCCCATGTTCATTGTTTCAGTGCCGGATCTTGTCATCGCGCAATGCAAGGCCGGTGTTGTGGGCAGCTTTCCCGCCCTTAATGCCCGGCCCAAAGAGGAATTGGAGAACTGGCTGACCCGCATCCACGAGGAACTTGCAGCCCACGACGCGGCGCATCCCGATCGGCTGTCTGCGCCCTTTGCAGTCAACCTGATCGTTCACAAGTCCAACGACCGTTTGGCCTTTGACCTTGAACTTTGCGTCAAGCATCGTGTCCCGATCATTATTACCTCGCTGGGCGCGCGGGAGGATGTAAACCAGGCTATCCATTCCTATGGGGGCATCGTATTGCACGACATCATCAACAACACTTTTGCCCACAAGGCCATCGAAAAAGGCGCTGACGGACTGATCGCCGTGGCCTCCGGCGCCGGTGGTCATGCCGGCACCATCTCGCCGTTTGCCCTGATCCAGGAGATCCGCGAGTGGTGGCAGGGACCGCTGGTGCTCTCCGGGGCCATTGCCACTGGTCGCGCAGTGCTGGCCGCAAGGGCCATGGGCGCCGACTTCGGCTATATCGGCTCGGCGTTCATCGCCACCCGCGAGGCCAATGCCGCTGAGGCCTATAAGCAGATGATCGTGGAATCCAATGCCGCCGATATTGTTTACACCAACTTCTTTACCGGAGTTCACGGCAACTATTTAAAACCCTCGGTCACGCGTGCCGGCTTGGATCCCGAGAACCTGCCCGGAGCTGATCCCTCAAAGATGAATTTTGCCGATGCCGGGAGCAAGGCCAAGACGTGGCGCGATATCTGGGGCTCGGGCCAGGGAATCGGGGCCGTGAAGAAAGTTGTGGACGTGGTCGAGTTTGTCGCCCGACTGAAGAGCGAATACGAGGCTGCGCTGGCGGAACTCGATTCCCCACGAAAACATGTTCTTGCGACATCTTTTTAGAACCTGACTTGCAAGAACGCTTGGTGCGAATTCGCGCGAATGGCCTTTTTAACTGAGACATTGAGACAAGGGGCATTTTTATTGGCTGAAATCGCCCCTCGTGTCTCATCCTTCGCAAAAAACGCGAAGGATGGGCCACCCGATTTGGGTAGCGCATCGGTGCACCCTTGGGTTGAGACAGTTAAACGCCGCGACATTTTAATTCTGCATTGCAACTCAGCACATTTTGGATAGCTTTGTTGAAAACATTGGGGTTACCGTTTTTTCTGACGCCTTGAGGTCGATTCCTGACGCCCTGAAGTCCGTTTCTGACGCCCTCCAGCGTTATTCCTGACGCCCTGAACGCTGCTTATGACGCCCTAGCCATTGCCGATGACGACCTGAATTTGACGAAGCATCCAGACGGTCTACCTGATTCGACAGCTCTTGAGCTACCCTGCCTTGGAACTGAGACATTGAGACAAACCGCATTTTTATTGGCTTGGAGGCACCTTGGGTACCCCACCTTTGCAACAGGTGTCCGGGGACCAGGCAAAAGACGCGAATGATAAGGGTACCAGACCTTGTCGCGCCGACCGACGGCGGATTTCGTATTCCTTTGCTCTGAGTCGACACACGAAGAGCTACCCGCACGATAGACCACGAATTTTAACGTCCTCGCGGATGACAACGGGTTGTAGAGATCCTTCGCTGCCGCTCAGGATTTCGGCAGTAGGCTCCCGCTACGCTCACGCCTCCTAAACGCCTCAATTTTAACGTCCTCGCGGATGACAACGGGTTGTAGAGATCCTTCGCTGCCGCTCAGGATTTCGGCAGGAGGCTCCCGCTACGCTCACGCCTCCTAAACGCCTCAATTTTGATTATACAGCTATTACTAAGGCGCGGCCAGGGGAATTTACCCCCTAATTGATCTTGGAAAGGATCGCTTCGGCTAAAGCGTTTTCAGAACGCAACGATCTGGGAGGTTGCTATTTCTGAGTGACGGTGAGCTTGTGGTAGCCGACCACGGCCATATCAATCTTGTTGGTCAGGGTGAAGGTGGAATCCATACCAACATTGGGATATTTGGGCGCGATGTATTTATTGATGAAATATTCCAGGGCAATGCGGGGGACATCAATTCCATCAATGCTCACGCTGCGGACGTGAACTTTGCCTTGGCCGCCGGCGGCTGAAGCATCCGCCTCGATTCGTACATTGTGGGTGCCGGTGAAGATCGAGAGCAGCGGATTCGAAGAGCGTTGGCCGGCGCGTATCTCCTCAAAGTCCACCAGAGTTTGGCCTGTGATCAGGCCTGAATGACCCTCGAGGGTGACCTTCTTGACTCCTTGAGGGAGCTTGACGCGTCCAGCGGCAAAGTAGTCGTTGATTTCTTCTTCGGTCATGACGGTGGGCGACTGGTCCGGCCGGGTCCGCTCACCGTTGCTCCGAATGTGATCCAACTTGCTCTGGAGGCTGTCCGCCAGACGGTGGTGCCCGGACGCAGGCTGTTGCTGACCGCCGAAAGCCAAGCTGCAAATCAACAAAAAGATGGTGGTCAAGGCAGTTTTCATGGAGAGTGGGCGCCCATCGCTTGGGCCGTCAGCTGCGAAGACCCGCTGATCGGCTTATCAAGACTGCCAGTGACCTCCCATTGGCTGGTATTGCTGCTAACCTTGAGTTTGGCCTGTTTGTCAGAGAGGGAAATGGTCCCACTCAGTTCATAGATGCGGTTCTCTGCTTTAAGTTTGCTCGGGAGTACCTTCAAGAGTTCATGATCTATTTCAATCTTGCCTTCTAAGCTTTGAAACGACATGGGCTTAGCGGCGTTGAATGCGAGCGCCCTTGAAACTCCGTTGACCACCAGCAATTCACCTTCACCGCTGGTACTGGCCAGCATCTCCTGGCCGTCCAGTCCGGTGAATTTCAATGAATACCTAAGATTGGTTTTGCCGCTGATCCACGAGGCGAGCAACGCTTCGGCAGGGGCCGGCAGCAGCAAGTGATCGGAAGCGATCCCCGTCATCACGCCCGTTCCGCTATAACGGACCGGGGCGGAGTTCCAGTCGATGCGCCAGTCACCCTGGGCAGTTCC
Organism: Candidatus Solibacter sp.; assembly: GCA_035569515.1. Lineage (GTDB taxonomy): Bacteria > Acidobacteriota > Terriglobia > Terriglobales > Acidobacteriaceae > Angelobacter. The sequence continues at coordinate 4,085 of DATMMY010000269.1, forward strand.
GCCGCCAACCTTCCCAGTGATGCGGCTGATGACGAGTGCGTGATCGGCCAACTCCAGGTGGGCCGCGAATTTTTCTACTGGAAGCTGGGCAATCTTGAATGTTCCTAAAGAGAGAGTGCCGGCAGCGCGGAAGTCAGGAAACTTACCCGGACTGGAACCGGAGAAAAATGGCAACGTCCATCGGCTTTGGTTCAAACCCAAGTATGTGGCGATATCGGAGGTCGACAGCGCGGCGGCATGAAGATCGAACTGGAGCGCGCACGAAGGTTCAGTCTGGCATGCCACAGGTCTGCTCACCGACCCCGCAAACGAGACTGTGGAATGCTCAAACTGGGCCGCAATGTGGCTGAGCACCATCTCGGCATCGGTAAATTGCGCATCGGCCACGGAGATCAGCAGCGGATCCTGGATTCCTGGGACTCTTGCAGTTACATTCTGCAGGTGGGCTGAGCCGGTCAGCTTTGCCGGAGCGAAATCGGTCCACGCCCCACTTACGGTTAAATCTATGTCTGCGATTCCGGTAGTGTTCACAACACGCGACGGGAATCCGCCGATCCTCCCGAGATCCAGCAGGCGATCCAGAGGCGCGGTTCCTTTTAGCGCCAATGAATAGTCCCTGGCGTTCACGATGACTTGGGCCTGCAGGGAAGCGGGTGTTCCAAGGTGGACGGAAAAGGGCTCAATGGCCAGTGCCTGAGACCGCACGGGCGGCTCGGGCTTTCTTGCACGAGACTTTTTTTCACCAGGCTTTCTGGTGGCCCAGGCAGGCAGGACGACAGGAGCGCCTTTCGTTTCGTTTTTGGTTCCGTCTTCTGTTCCTGGGGAACCCATGTGAAAGCGAATGCCGCTGACCTGGATTGGTTTAGATACCAGAGCGGATTTGAGCAAGAAATTCGACGTCATGCCCGATCCATGCCAATCTGAGGCTGCATCCCCGTGAGCATGAAATCCAAATGCGGCGGTGACTTCGCCGGTCGCAGTCAGGTCATCGGGCAGGCCTTGCCTGGCATGGCGGGCCAATGTGGCGAGGGAAGCCATAGGAACTCGATTCAGGGCCACGGACAGGTCGTAGTCGTGAGGTTCCTGAGGGGCGAAGCCTCCGGTCAGGTGGAGCCCGCCTCCTTCGATTGGGGTGTTGCAATCGAAATTCAGCAGGTTCAAGTCATAGCGGCCCAGGCAGCGCGTGGTGACCCGCAGCATTTCCCGCTGGGTGATGTCATAGCGGCGGAAATCCTGCAAATCGGCTTCCGCGGTGACGTGCAGATCGGCGGGAGAGCCTTCGAGCTGCAGGCTCAAGTCCAGGCCGCCACGCCAACCCTTGTCGTATCCCAGCACCAGACTGGAGAGCTGTCCTAACTGGATCTGCTGCCAGGAGACTTGCAGCTTAAGAGGCAGATCACGCAGGTTGGGAGCGCGCCGCAGGTCCCCTTCCAATTTGAAAGTGCCGGTATCGCTCAGGTTCATGTCGGTGCGGACCGGGCGTCCTTCCAGGCGCACATGCCACTGATCTTCTGAAGCGAGCCAGAACGCGAAATCGGTGTTGATCAGCGTATAAGGTTTTTTCTCCGGACCAATTTTGATGTTGATGCGTCCGGAATCGGCCTCTATATACGGGAAGCGGGACCTTTGCTCCGGACTTTTCTTCGAAGTAGGCGCGGTTGGGACCTGTTCAACGCGGCTTAACAGCGGTTCAACATTCCAATGTCCATTGGCATAAACAAGATTCAAGCTGGGCGGGGTTTTGTCGGCTACGTTCTGCAGCTTCAGATTGGCTATCTCCAGCCGGCCTCTCCACAACGAGGCCAGCCGCAGGTCGGCGGTAACCTGACCACAGAGCAGCAGCGGTTCGGCATTAAACGACGGGTCGTCTAACACCTCAAAATCATAGAGATCGAATCCGGGACGGGGCAGCAGCCGAAACTGTACCGACCCGATCTTGACCTCGCGGCCAAGGGCCTGGCTCAGCGTGGAGGCGAGTCGCTTGCTGAAGCGTGCTCCGTTTATTTTTGGAGGCAGGAAAACAGCCAGGACGATGACAACCAGAAGTGCAAAGACGATTTTCTTGCGCGATAAAACCCTCTTTCGCGGTGAAGCCGCCATCAACGCACCATATGAAACATTCGCCGCCACCGGGTCTTGTCAAAAAAGTGGACAATCACGTGAAAGATGAATCCAGCCCTCTCATTGATCGCTGTATGCGTGTACTGGTCTTCCGGTGTATCAAACGACCAGTAGATGACCAGCGGACGGCCGATGATGTTTTCACGGGGGATGAAACCCCAGTAGCGGCTGTCCAGGCTGTCATCACGATTATCACCCATGCCGAAATAACTGTCGGGCGGAATGACCAGATCTTCCCCTTGCCTGTGGGTGGTCACTACCGCCGGCCATTCCGGAGATATCTGCATTCCAAACTCAGGGGGGACTGAAGGAAAATTGTCGGCATAGCGGTTCGAGTTTCCTACGTGGATTACGTACGGCTCGTCCAGGGCCTTGCCATTTCTGTAGACCACGCCGTCGCGAAGGTGGATTTTATCGCCGGGTATCCCAATCACGCGTTTTACCACGTGCAGGCCGGGCTGCACCGGGGAGATAAACACGATAATGTCGCCCCGGTGGACTTCTCGATAGGGCATGAGCGGCCCTAAGATCCGGGAGCCGTTGACGGGCGTGAGCCTGTCCACAAATACGTGGTCGCCCACCAGAAGCGTGTTGACCATGGAGCGGGAAGGAATCTCAAACGCCTGAACGACAAAGGTAATAATGAAGAGCCCTGAAACCAGTACCGCTGCGATACCGGAAAGGGATTCAGAAGGCGTCTCTCGTGGTTTTTCCGCTTTTTTCTTCTTCGTAGGTTCGGTTTTTGTAGCCAAGCGCTTTTCCTGGATCCAGATTTTCAATGCACCGGATGGGACATGCAACTGGAAGGCCCAATACCAGAACTGGCCTCCAAATTGTCCTGAATGAATGAGTTTATCATTTCAGCCCGGAAGCCATGCTCCCCGGGCAAAAAGGAGCCTCTCAAGGTTCGATATGCCTATTGCGGATGTTTTGGAACCAGCTGGATCTCGAAAATGCGCGGCCACAGTTTGCCTGTGACAAAGAGGTGCTTCCCCTTGGGATCGTAAGCGATGCCGTTCAGCACGGCGTCCGACTCGAGTTGATACATCGGGCTAAGAAGGCCCTTGAGATCGATCCAGCCGACTACTTTGCCGCTTTCCGGAGAGATTCTGGCAATTCGGTCTGTCTGCCACACATTCGCGAAAATCTCTCCTTCCACGAATTCGAGTTCATTCAATTGAGTAATGGGCATGCTGCCGTCGTGGACCTTCAGTCGCCGCGTTTCCCGAAGGGTACTGCCATCGAGAATGCGGATCTCAGCCGTGCCATCACTCAGGAAGATGTCGCGGCCATTCGTTGCCAGGCCCCATCCTTCCCCTTTGTACGAAAACCGCCGCAATAAGCGGAAGTCACTCACGTTGTAAACAAATCCCATGTGCGATTGCCAGGTGAGCTGCACAATCTCATTTTTGAGAAGGGTAATTCCCTCGCCAAAGAACTCCGGGGCCAGGTCCACTCGCTGAACAACCTCTCCGGTCTCGAGACGCACTTTTCGCAGCGATGAGTGCCCCTCAAGGCCCGTGCCTTCGTAGAGAAAGCCGTCACGGTAGGCGAGACCCTGCGTGAAGGCCGTGGGGTCGTGAGGAAACACTCGAATGGTCTTGAATGTGTACTCAGGCGTTCGCATCGTCTGAACCTGGTGGGAGGGCAGGCCGAAAATAAAAGGGCACAGCGCAGCAAAAAGAAACGCACCGGCAATTCGTGAAGCAGTCAGTCTTTTTCTCATCCGCCACCAGTCTACAAGAGCTAGTTTTCACCGCGGAGGCGCGGAGAAGAGCAAAGCCACACATATTCGCTCAGTACAGGCTCCGTAACACGAAGGGGAAGATCAAAGGATACGAAGGAAAACCAAAGATTTTCTTTACTTTTCCTTCGGGTCTTTGTCCCTTCCATACTACGACATGCTTTCTCCGCGCCTCCGCGTCTCCGCGGTGAAACTGGCTCTTGATTTTCTCCGTGTCGTCTCCGTGCCTTCGTGTCTCCGTCGTGGGTTTTGCTTTTGGTTGTTTTTGATTACCGGCCAGCGGAAAGGAAACCTCCAATTTTTTCGTTCAGGAATTTCGCGTCTGCCGGGTTGCTGGCTGCTCCTGCGGTGTGGCCCCAGAGCGAGGGGATGGGTACGAGAGAGACACCCGGGATGAACGTCGCCTCATAGCGCGCATCCCCTACAGGGAAATATAGGTCCGTCTCTGAGGGCATGTACAGCAGCGGAACTTTGATGGAGCGGAGCGCGCGTTCCACGTCTCCACCGAACCCCGGTGTGGTCCCTACGTCGTGCTTCTCCCACGTACGCATCTGCAGGATCAGGTCGTTGGCATCGGCGCCAGGGATGAAGTGAGTGCGGAAGTTATTCAGGACCTCGTCAAACGTTGTAGCGGGCTTGTCCCGCTCGCGCCACAATTCCCGGCGCCACCATTCCTGGGAGAAGAGCCATGCCGTCCACACCGTTGCAAATGCCTCCAGACCTTTAGTGGGCGGGGCAGTGTAGTCGCCATTCTGAAAGGCAGCGTCTGTGGTGATCGCGGCGATCTGTCCTTCCAGGCGCACCACTCCGTGCGGGTAACATTTCGCTGTGCCGGAGGTCGCAACAATACGGTCGGCGAAGTTCGGGTAGCTTACCGCCCACTGGAAGGCTTGTTCCGCGCCCATCGAGAAGCCGACGATTGCTCGAACGTGCGTAACTTTCAGCTCTTCGGTCAGCAGCCGGTGTACCGCTTCAACGTTGTCGCGAATCGTCATGACCGGAAAGCGTGGACCGTGGTAGGGCGCTGGAGTATTGCTTGGGGAAGACGAGCGGCCGTTGCCAAACAGCTCGGTCGCCACCAGGAACAGATGGGAGGTGTCGAGAGCGCGGTCCGTCCCGATCAGCCATTCATAACCGTGGAAATTTGCCATATAGTGCGATGGAAGGAGCACCACGTTGTCCTTTGCGGCGTTCAGGTGGCCATAAGTCCCGTACACGACGTGCGCCTGCGGCAGCGTTACGCCGCTTTCGGTGTGGAAGTTCGAGATCACAAATTCATGGCGTGCGGGTTCCTCGGGCTTGCTATTGGTTGCATTCTGGGCGACGAGTACCTGGGAAATAAAGAGCAGAAGAATGAGCTTTTTCATGTTCTAAGAATTGCCTTCCCTTTGTGGAACTTCAACAGATCGCTTTGAGCCAGATCTGCATTGAGCTTAGGTACAATTCTGGCGGCAGGAATCTTATCATTTTTGGGATCATGCCTGAAGCGAAGGAAAGGAAGGAAGAACCTCAAAATCGCGAAAAAACTTTGAGCCGCGAATTAACGCGAATGGGCGCGAATGAAACCAAAAACCTGAAACACAGAGGTAGCGGAGGAAGCAGAGGAAAGCGGAAATCGGAGGACTGGAACCAGCTATGCTCCTGGGCTGCAGAAAATTTGCGCCCCCCCGGTCAAAGCACATCGTAGTACAGTGTCTGAGGCATGAAGGCTAGATTGATCGGAATCGGCAATTCCCGGGGATTTCGCATTCCAAGGCTCCTCATTGAGCAGTGCGGGCTGGATAAGACTGTTGAGTTGCGGGTTGAGAATAATCGTCTCGTCATTTCTTCGGCGCGCCGGGCGCGTCACGGCTGGGATGATGCGTTCCGGGTGGCCAGTGCCTCTCTAGACGATGAACTCCTGCTGGAGAAGGCGGCGTCGAACGAGTTTGATCGCAAAGAATGGCAGTGGTGAGCCTACTGCCATGGAAGACATGTGCTTTCGAGAAACTCCTTTCTTGAAAGGCAAATAAAAGGGGCGGAGCAAGAAAGCAATTGATGATAGAAATATTGCCGCCAGGAAAGACTTGGCAGCGCATTCGAATACATAGGTCCCTTCGGAGGACCTCAGGGCAAGCTCTTCGGCGCAAAAAACGCGCCTCCTAATGAACAAATTTTTAAGTGCAGTAGAATCAATGGACCTTTAAAGCCGTGTATTGAGGCAACGCCTCAGGGATTTGGGTAGAACGCCTTGGATCTGTATTTAAGTCCAAAGCATGGTCGGGGTCCCTCTCTCCACGCCTTTCAGATGCGTTGTACACGACTTCTTCGCGGCGCTACGCTCGGGATGACACTTCTTAATAAGTGTGCCGATCCTCGCAATCTTGTTCATTTTCTCTTAACTCGCCAATGCGAGTCCGTTGCTCGGGATGACGCTCATTAATAGAATGCGCTACCACTCACCATCAGTTCATTTCCTCTTAACTTGCCACCGCGAGTCTGTTGCTCAGGATGACAGAATGAGAGAGCTTCGTTTGTGTGACGAACTATGGCGTTTGTGGTAAACGGGCGACTCGGGTTCTTGTGCTCACCGTATCAGGTGGAATATCCGGTTCCAGCGGGGGGCTTGCCAGAAATGCGCCAGAAGGTGGGCTGAACGCGCGAGTCTGCCGCTTGATTCATCCATCCCGATGGACGGACGCTC
>DATMMY010000270.1:0-11981 GCA_035569515.1 Candidatus Solibacter sp.
GGCTTCTCCGTGGCCCGCGATCTGCGCGCCGCCAAGAACTACATCCCACTGCTTATGCTCACTGCCAGAGGACGTCCTGAGGATGTGCTCCACGGCTTCGAATCGGGCGCCGACGACTATCTGCCCAAACCGTTCAATCTCGACATTCTGATAGCGCGAATCAAAGGGCTGCTGCGCCGGAAGAGCTGGTCCCAGAACGTGAATGATGTAAACGACGTGCGCGATAAGAACGACGCAGACGCAGTCCCGGCGCAATCCAGCAGTACGCCGGATGCATTCACCTTTGCCGGCAAGACCGTTGATTTCCGGAAGCTGCAACTGCAGAGCGGCAAGCAGGTGTTTCAGCTCACGCTCATGGAAACAGAGCTGCTCCGCTACCTGATCCGGAACAGCGGCCATCCCGTATCTCGCAAGGCGATTCTGGAGGAGGTATGGGACCTGCATGAAGATACCGATACGCGCGCCATCGACAACTTTATTGTGCGACTCCGCCGGTATATCGAGCAGGAACCTTCAAAGCCACGCCATTTGCTCACCGTCCGAGGTCTCGGCTACCAGTTCGTGCCCGAGCCGGAAGGGTAGGAAAAGCGGTTATAAGAAATTTTAGCCGCGAATTTGCGCGAACAAACGCGAATATGGAATAACTCTACGAAGTTTTTTTCGTCTTCAGCCCGGCCCACTCTTCCAGCATCATGATGGTGGCGGCATAATCCAGATCGCCGTGGCCTGCGCGGCTGGCTGCTTCGTAGACTTCATCGATTCTCTCCAGGCCGGGAAGCTTCACGCCGCTCTCCCTGGCTGCATCGAGCATGAGGTGCATGTCTTTGTGCATGAGGCGAAGCGGGAAATTTGGGGAGTAGTCTTTCTTCAAGATAAACGGCGCTTTGTATTCGGCCACTCCGGAGCGGATCATGGAAGCCTGTATAAGCTCAAACAGCTTCTCCGGCTGCACCCCCAGCTTTGCTGCCAGGGTCAAACCCTCGGCCAGCCCTTCATAGATGAAGGCGATTTGCAGGTTCTGGGCCAGCTTGGCGGAAAGTCCCAGTCCGTTATCTCCCATGTGGATGAGCTTCTTTCCCATGGCGTCGAACAGCGGCTGCATTCGGGCTATAGTGGCCTCTTTGCCGCCGACAATGAAAATGAGCGTGCCGCCCTCCGCGGCTATCTTTGATCCAGTCACCGGTGCGTCTAAGAAATCGCAGCCGCGCTCGCGAATTCTGGCGGCGAACTGAATGCTGGCTGAAGGCGAGATAGTGCTGGAGTCCGCCACTACGGCGCCTTTATCCAGCGCCTGCGCTGCTCCGTCCGGGCCAAAAAGCACTTGTTCAACGGCCTTGGTGTCAGAGACACACATCCAGACCGCCTCCTTGCCCTTAACAGCTTCGGCCGGAGTAGCGGCAGTTTTGGCCCCGGTAACATCTTTACCGGTGCTACGGTTCCAGACGGTTACTTCGTGTCCGGCTTTGACGAGGTTCGCGGCCATGGGCCGCCCCATAATTCCCAATCCCAGAAAGGCTACACGCATACTTTGGATTAAAAATTCAGTTGCGGATTGCGTCAAGGGCTATTGGCAGAATTGCCATAATTGCCAAGATTGCCATAATTGCCATAATTGAAAAATTGGCCCGCGCGCTGATCTGTTGTTCGATACATACTCCGATCAATGTTTAGGCACGCCCGCTCTAAGCCATATACACTTCTGTTGCTCCCATCGCACTGCTTTCCCTTCCTGAATGTTACAATTTTTAGTTCTCACCTGACCTACCGCAAAGGACCCTGCAATGGCCGAAGTATTGACACAAGCTGCTCCCGCGCCCCAGCCCCTGGTGGCGCTGACTGAAGATGAGGTTTTGTTCCGCGACAACGTCCGCCAGTTTGCCGAGAAAAGCATCCGCCCGAAAGTTAAGGAGATGGATGAAAAGGGCGTGTTCGATCACGAGATCATCGACCAATTCTTTCAGCTCGGCCTTATGGGGATTGAAATTCCTGAACAATACGGCGGCGCTGGAGGACGGTTTTTTGAATCCATTCTGGCCGTGGAAGAGATTTCGCGCGTCGACCCTTCCGCCGGGGTGGTGGTGGATGTGCAAAATACCCTGGTAAACAACGCCCTGCTGCACTGGACCACCGACGACCAAAAGCGCCGATACCTGCCCAAAATGTCCAGCAACACTGTAGGCGCATACGCCTTGAGCGAGGCTGGTTCAGGCTCCGATGCTTTTGCCCTCCAGACCCGCGCCGAACTCAAGGGCAGCGAATACGTGCTCAACGGACGCAAGATGTGGATCACCAACGGCAAAGAGGCCGGAGTCTTCATCATGCTGGCCACGGTTGATCCCTCCGCAGGGTACAAGGGCGTTACGGCTTTCATCGTGGAAAAGAGTTTTCCCGGCTTCAGTGTCGGCAAGAAAGAAGACAAGCTGGGAATCCGGGCCTCCAGCACCTGCGAGCTGATCATGGAAGATTGCCGGGTTCCTAAAGAGAATGTGCTGGGCGAGGTGGGCAAGGGCTACAAGATCGCCATTGAAACCCTGAACGAAGGCCGCATTGGCATTGGCGCCCAGATGGTGGGCCTGGCGCGGGGAGCATGGGAGTACGCCACTAAATATGCCCAGGAACGAAAGCAGTTCGGTAAATCCATCGGTGAGTTCCAGGGTATCCAATTTCAGATTGCCCAAATGGCCACTGAGATAGAGGCCGCCCGGATGATGGTCTACAACGCCGCCCGCATGAAAGATGCTGGAATGAATTTTGTAAAAGAGGCTGCCATGACCAAGCTGTTTGCCTCTCAGGTGGCGGAACGGGTCGCTTCTCTGTCTCTGGAAATTTATGGCGGATACGGGTTCACCAAAGATTATCCGGTGGAAAAATATTATCGTGATGCCAAGATCGGCAAGATTTATGAAGGCACATCGAACATGCAGCTTCAGACCATCGCCAAGCTGGTGATGGGCGGAAAGTGAGGAATCCCTAATCCGGAGCTGGATCGATAAGATCCATAAAATCAATGGCTTGGGAGATAATCTCTCCGGGGGCTTTTACTTCTTGATTGTTTCTGCCAGCTTGCTGGTTTAAACTACTGAAACTTCGTCTTTATATCTCCCCCTTGGCCAGACCATCACCAGGAGTTAGCTTGTGGGGCAACAGTCCCAGCAGGAACTACAGGACCTAAGCGCAGTGCATGGGTTTTACGTGTCCGTTCTGCAAAAGAACCTGGGCCACGGCATACCTGTTCCCACAGAGATCAAGCAAGCCACCAATGGACAGGGCGCAGCGGCTGAAACCGTGGCCGCGCTAAAACACTGGCTTGACTTGCTGGACATGGCAATCTTCCCTCCCATGGTCCGCGATGCGCTCAAGGGCACTCAGGGGTTTGAAGCCGCGCACGCCCTGCTGCGCTACTATGTCACCAAGGCGTCTCAGCGAGCCAATGATCGCGACAAGCTGGACTGCGTTACCACGCTCCTGTTTCGCCAGCCGGCTCCGGGCTCGCCGCATACCTGGCAGCGTCCCGAGACAGACAGCTCTTACTATTTCATGGCCCAGGCCGCCCTGGCTTTCGAAGCTGAGTTGTATCGCGCCCTGGGAGACGTGCACTTTGATTCCATGCCTCCCGAGCATGTTCAGTTTCTGCGCGAATTCGAGTTTCTCTATCAGGAACTCGAGGAATTCCGGCACTTTGATCAGATCATGGATTCCGGCATCGTGCAGCGCGTGCGCGAGGTGAAACAGTCGCTGGGAACATCGTTTTACCATCCCGATTCGCTGGCCAATATAGCGGTCTGGAATGACATGTTTGGCCGCCGGTTTGATGATCTCTTCCATGATGCCACCAAGCAAATTAAAACCTTCGCCGAGAACGTCCAGCGGGAAGGCGGCAGCATCATGAGCCGCGTTGAAGGCGACATTACGGTCAAACAGCTTACGGAGATCAAGACGCAGCAGATTCTCGCGCAAGACTACCAGTTTGCTCAAGACCAGTTCCGCAAGGTCTCAAAGTTCAAGAAGGCGGTGGATAACAAGAAGTCCGGTCGGGTTGTTTACGCGCCCGTCCCGCCTCGGGCGGCCCCCGTAATGCCACCTGCTCCCGCGGCAGGGGTGCGTCCCATGATTCCACCGGCGGCACCTAACGTACAGCCGCTTGCGGCAGCCACGGCTGAAGCGACGGCCGCCCCACGGCAGGCCGCAGCTCCACCACGACCTCAACCACAGATGAAAGCCCAGGCGGAAGTTCTGGCGGTACCACCTTCACAGGCGGTGCAAAATGCCATTCAGGAAGGCAAAGTCCACAGCGCCAGAGAAGCCATTAAGACCTATGTGCGCACCGCCGATGCGAAATATGCGCATATTGTGCCTATCAAGAACAGCAAGATCACGTTGACCTCAGCCGAGGTGGAAGCTTTTCGGATCGAATACCAGGGCGAGAAAAGTTTTCGGGCCGATTACGTCAACATCATGATGACCCTGGTGGCTTACCTCTCGCGGATGATCGTTGAAGTGGACGAATATAACCAAAAGACCGGTTCTGCCTATTTGTGGAAGCCGCACGTCGATTCCCTGGGTTATCTCCTCAGCACCCTGGACCGCCTGAGCATAGAGGCCGAGCAAGTCAGGAACACCGCCAGGCAGCGTGGTTTACAGGACAAAGCGACTGCCATTGAGGCCTCTCTCGAAAAGGTCAAGGAATACGCCCGCACTGTCTCCCAGACGTTGCAGTCTGCGGACAAGCACGCTACCTAAAGAACAAGTTTTTTGCCGCTGATTTGCGCAGATCAACGCTGATCAAGCAAGAGTTGCCTGTGTGGCACATCGCAAATTTGTAATTTATGGCGTTTTAGAAAATAGTGTAGTCCAACCTCTCTGGAAACCTTCCGATGGGAGAGCACCAACTCTGGACAATGCTCCAATCGCTTCGACCCTGTTATTATTTCCTGTCCTAAGAATGATGTGGAGAATCGGTTTCATGAGAAAAACAGTTTTAATCATTGCCGTTTGCGCACTGGCCTGTATCCCCGGATACTCGCAGCAGGAACAACAACGTCATTTTGATGGGCAGACCTGGTGGGGCCACGTAAAAGTTCTGGCTGCTGACAATATGGAGGGCAGGGAGACGGGCAGCCCTGGCCTGAAGAGAGCCGAAGCCTATGTTGTGGACCAGCTCAAGAACAGCGGACTGGAGCCCGCCGGAGTGAAGGGCTTTTACCAGCCTATAAAATTCGAGTCGCGGGAAATTGTGGAGAAAGACTCCAGCCTGGCCCTGGTGCGTGACGGTAAAGTTGAACCACTCATCCTGGGCGACGACGCAATCTTTGGAACGCGAATTGATCTTGCTCCATCCGCCGAAGGACAGCTCGTCTTTGTGGGATACGGTCTCACGGTTCCCGAACAGAACTACGATGATTTGGCAGGACTCGATTTGAAAGGCAAAATTGCCGTGGTGTTTGCCGGCTCGCCCGAAGAGATTCCCGGAGCGCTGTCATCGCATTACCAGTCCGCGGGCGAACGCTGGAAGTCGTTCCAGAAGGCGGGCGCGGCAGGAATCGTGACCATCCTTAATCCTGGCTCCATGGATATTCCGTGGTCGCGCATTTCGGTCAACCGAGCTCATCCCAGTATGGCCCTGGTGGGCGCGGAGTTTGACGAAACCGCCGGCCAGAAGCTTGCAGTTACCGTGAATCCGGAAAAGGCGGAGAAGCTCTTTCAAGGCTCCGGCCACAGTTTCAGCGAGATTCTGGCCATCGCCAAAGACCGCAAACAATTGCCCCGTTTTCCGCTGGCGGTATCCCTCAAAGCCAAAGCCAGAATGGCAAAGAAAATTGTGGAATCCTCCAATATCGTTGCCCGGCTGCCGGGCAGCGATCCTGCGTTGAAAGACCAGTACGTGGTGCTCTCGGCGCACATTGACCATATTGGGATTGGCGAACCCATCGACGGCGATCGCATTTACAACGGCGCCATGGACAATGGCTCCGGCAGCGGCGTGCTTTTGGATGTGGCCGCGTCGCTGAAGAAGTCTCCGGAAAAGCTCCGGCGTTCCCTGCTCTTTGTGTTTGTTACCGCGGAGGAAAAAGGCCTGCTGGGATCGAAATACTTTACCGTTCATCCTACGGTGAAGCCCGAGTCCATGATCGCAAATATCAATATCGACATGTTCCTGCCCATTATTCCGCTTAAGATCCTGCGCGTACTCGGCCTGACCGATTCGGACCTGGGAGACATGGCCCGCGATGTAGCGCAGTCTCTGGGAGTGCAGGCAGCTCCCGATCCTGAGCCGCAAAGAAATTCTTTTATCAGGAGCGACCAGTACAACTTTATTCGCCGCGGAATTCCCGCTCTGGCCATGAGCGTGAGTTACGCCAAAGGCTCGCCAGAGCAAAAACTCTTCAAAGACTGGTTGACCAAGCGCTATCACGCTCCGTCGGATGATCTGGACCAGCCCGTGGATCTCTCCGCAGCAGCCAAGTACGAAGAGATCATTCGCGCCCTGATGGTGCGATTGGCCAACGGCGATCAGCGTCCGCAATGGAAGCAAGACAGCTTCTTCCGGCGTTATGCCGGATCCGCTTCCGCCGGTAAATCAGAGGGCGCGCCGTGACACAAATCCTGGCCTCCACCAACCAATCATGGAGCCCCTCTAAATAATTGAAAAAACCTTCTTCTCTTGATATTGGAATATTCCTGACTGACCATTCCCATTTTTAGAAATATTCCCTAAGTTAATCTTTACAAAACTTAAAAAATGGCGATCTTCTCATGTGCCATCGAAATCTAAGGTTTTTCCCATCTGGAACGCTTCCGCTTGCGGCTGGCTCACTTTGCATTATTTTGTTGAAAACAAAAATCTTAGTACCCCACTCAGATACCCCAACCGCGAAAATCGGGTAGCAATATTGCCCTTCCTGAACATTGACTTTTCTTGTTTATTCAGCGCCCTCATTTCTGCTTTCGGAAAATGCTGACGATGTACGTTTCTATCTACTATCGGCGCTAGTAGGCTACCGGTCGCTATCGGCGCCGCAGTATCTCTATCGACATCCTGCGAACAAAGATAGCCGACGGGCTTCTTCTGTTTATTTTTTCCGACAGTAGCGAGCAAATTCCCCTACAGCGAGGATGAGCAAAGAATATGAAATCTCCCTTTGGAAAGACCAAACTCACATGGATTTTTCTCTCGGTGATGCTGGCAAGCAGTCTCTTGCCCGCATTAGCGGGAAAGCCAGCGGGTCCCTCCGCCGAACCACAACAGGCCGGTCCCGCGCAAGTCACTCGAGGGGACCATGCGGAAACCATCCCTGTCCGCGACATGGTCTCGATGCCGGTCACCGAGGCCAATCATGAAAAGCCCTTGCGTGTGCTCCCGAGGAAGGGTGTAACGGGCATTGCCGCACCGGCCGGCACTTCCGATCCGGTACTGCAAACAGCAGCCGCCCGTGCTGCTCCGACGGTTGGAGCCGTTTCCAGCTTTGACGGCGTGGGAGTGGGCCTGGCTGGTTTCACCCCCAATTCCGCTCCTCCGGACACCAACCTGGCAGTGGGCGCGACCCAAGTCGTACAGTGGGTCAACACTTCGTTTGCCGTGTTCTCCAAGGCCGGCGCCCTGCTGGCGGGCCCTCTGGCCGGCAATACCCTGTTTCAGGCGCTGGGCGCAAATCATCCCTGCGCGGTAAACAATGACGGTGATCCGATCGTCCAATACGACAAGGCAGCCAACCGCTGGGTGCTTTCACAGCTGGAGATCACCCAGGGCAGCACCGCCGGCTTCATGCAGTGCGTGGCGGTCTCAAAGACCTCGGATGCCACCGGCGCATTCAATGTGTACGCCTTCAATTACGGGACTGTTGATTTCAATGATTATCCGAAGATGGGCGTGTGGAACAACGCCTACCTCATCACTTACAACATTTTTGCCAATGGAGCGGCCTTCTCGGGGCCGAAGCTGTGCGCTATGGACCGCACGTCCATGATCAACGGAACTCCGGCGACCCAGATCTGCTTCCAGTTGAGCACGGCGTTTGGTGGAGTGCTTCCTGCCGACATTGATGGCGCCACTCTTCCACCAGCCGGTTCACCCGCCTACTTCATTGATTTTGGCGCAAACCAGCTGGAAATGTTCCGGATCAGCAACATTAATTTCACCGCCGGCACCGCCACCCTGACCGGACCGATCAACATCCCGGTGGCCGCCTTCTCCGCGGCCTGCAGCGGCGGCGGGACCTGCATTCCGCAGTTGGGCTCCACCCAGCTACTGGATTCACTCGCCGACCGGCTCATGTACCGACTCGCCTATCGCAACTTTGGCGACCACGAGGCGCTGGTGGTGAACCACTCCATTACCTCCGGTTCCAGCGTGGGCGTTCGCTGGTATGAAATCCGAAACCCCAACGGCGCGACGCCCACCCTCTTCCAGCAAGGCACGTTTGCTCCGGACGCCAACTTTCGGTGGATGGGCAGCATTGGAATGGACCATGTAGGCAACATCGCCATGGGCTACAGCGTCTCCAGCAGTACCATCAATCCCGGCATTCGCTTCACCGGCCGTGCTCCGGCCGATCCGCTGGGAACCATGGCCGGCGAACTCACGATTCAGGACGGCACCGGTTCGCAAAACGGAGGCCTGAACCGCTGGGGCGATTACAGCAGTATCAGCGTGGATCCGGTGGACGATTGCACCCTCTGGTACACCACCGAATATCTGAAAGCCAGCGGAAGCTTCAATTGGAGCACCCGCATCGGCAATTTCAAATTCAGCAGCTGCGGAACCGCTCCTGACTTCTCTGTATCGGCAACGCCGGCGTCGCAAACGGTTACTCAGGGAGCAAGCACCAGCTATACCGCTACTGTGGGCGCGATCAACGGATTCACAGGTACAGTCAACTTGAGCGTGAGCGGCTTGCCCACAGGGGCAACTGCCACCCTCAACCCAACTTCCGTGACCAACTCGGGCAATTCCACGCTGAATGTCACCACCAGCACCACGACTCCTGCTGGAACGTATACCTTGACCATCACTGGAACCAGCGGAGCCGTGTCCCACTCCACGACGGTGACACTGATCGTTCAAGGTCCTAACCCGGATTTCACCATTTCTGTCTCTCCAACGAGCCTCAGCGTGGCCCGTGGTTCGAGCGGCAGCTACAGCGTAACAATCAGCGCAGTCAACGGATTCACAGGAACTGTGAGCCTGAGCGTTAGCGGAGTGCCCGCTAGGGTGACTGCAACCTTCAATCCAGCCTCCGTTACCGGCGCAGGGAGCTCAACCCTGACTGTGGCGGTGGGAAAAAGAGCGTCGACGGGTTCCAGCGTCCTCACTATCACGGGTGCCAGTGGCACTTTGAGTCATTCAACGAGCGCAACTTTAACGATCCGGTAGTATCCGCGCTCGTTAGCCGCGTTCCCCCGGCTCGAGAAATCGGGCCGGGGGTTACCGCGGAGTGTGGCGGCGTGCGCGGACTTGATTCTTCGCCCTCTCCGGCCCAGAAGAGGTTGGCTTGCGGGACTTTGCGACGGAAGAGATGCTCCGTACTTTTGTTGTCTTGGGCTTCTTTGTATCAGGATTTCTGTCTTCCGCGAGTTGTTCCAGCGACTCAACCGGCGGCAGATTTTGCTTCAGCTTCAGCACCGGCTCAAACAGATCGCCCAGCTTCTCTACTCGCGCCAGCACGTCATCGGACGTAAACACCAGGAGATCAGGGTCAGCTTTCTTCAGGCAGCTTTCCACTTCTTTCCATGTCACCGGCGTTGAGACAGTGGGACGCTCCCTGGCGCGTAAGGAGTAAACGCAGATGGTCGTCTTGTGATCGTCGTTCTGGCTCCAGTCTACAAACACCTTGTTCGTTCGCAGCGCCTTCTTCATGTCAGAAATCACCTGGTCCGGGCAGCGGTCTTCCAGCAGACGCGCTACACCTTTTGCGAAGGCCTTGGTCTGGTCATAGGTCACTGGCGTATTGAGCGGTACATAGATCTGCAGTCCCTTGGAGCCGGAGGTCTTGGGAAAGGCCTGCAATCCAAATTGCTCAAAGATGTCGCGCACCCATAGCCCCACCTGACAGCACTGCACAATGTTGGCGGGCGGACCGGGATCGAGATCAAAGGCAATCACAGTGGGCCTGTGGATATCCGGCGCGGTTGCCAGCGAGGTATGAAGTTCCAGGTCAGCCAGATTGGCCAGCCAGATCAGGGTTGGCAGCTCGTCCACCACGCAGTAAAACATGAAGCGATGATTGCTTTCGCTCCAGACTTTGGCGGTCTTGACCCAATCCGGCCTGTACTTGGGACAGTTTTTCTCGTAGAAAAACATCCCCTCCACCCCTTCAGGATAGCGCTTCAACGTCAATGGACGCCCGGCCAGATGCGGCAGAAGCACAGGAGCAACACGCATGAAATAGTCCGCTACCTGCCCTTTAGTAAAACCTACTTTGGGGTAAAGGATCTTCTCCAGATTGGAGAGCTTGATCTGCCGTCCGCCAACCTCAATCGTTGATTCCTGCTTTGCCATGCATGACTCCTAAGCATGCAGTCCACAGCCTTTTGCACGGGGCCGAAGCCTGTTGCCCTGAAGGTTGGATGCTTCTTGCCAACGATCCAGAGTAGCCGGCTGCCGGTGCCTGCCGCAAATTGTGTGGTGTTCCACAACGTAGAAGCCGCATTTGCCATCTAATCTGACCGTGCCTTTAGACGACGAAAAGCTGCGACCGATCAGTTCGTCACGACCGCCGGTATTTGCCGCGGACCAGGAATCGCTGTTTCGGGAAGTGATTGAGCTCATGACCCTCAACAGGATCCAGTTTGCGATCTCCGGAGCATTTGCGCTGCACGAGCACACCGGCATCTGGCGCGACACCAAAGACCTGGACTTTTTTATGCCGGCCCAGGAGGCGGCCCGCGCCCTGAAGGTGCTGGAAAACATGGGCCTTGCGACGGAGATCGCCGACCCGGTCTGGTTGGCAAAAGCCAGGCGCGGCGACTACTACGTGGACCTGATCACAGGCATGAGTAATGCCGTGGTTCGCGTGGACTATTGCTGGATCAAGCGGGCAAATCTTTCCCAGGTTTTGGGGCTTCCGGTACGCGTGCTTGCGCCTGAAGAGTTGATTGCGTCCAAGATTTTTGTGGCCTTTCGCGAGCGCTTTGACGGGGCCGATATCTGCCACGTCGTCTTTGGCACCAAAGGCAGGCTGGACTGGCAACGGCTGCTGCACTTGATAGGAGAACATTGGGAAATGCTGCTTTGGTGCCTGGTGCTCTATCAATATGCCTACCCGGCATACGGCGGCTATGTGCCCCGTGCAATCTGGGACGAGTTGCTCCAGCGTTTTAGAGTCGAGTTGGAGCATCCCAATCAAGGCATTCAATTCCGGGGCAACCTGATTGACGACAAGATGTTTGCCATTGACGTGACGGAATGGGGCAAGCGCGACATATTGAAGGAATACCGTGAGACCGCTGAAATGATTGAGCCCAAGAGTGAGAAGGCGGCCTGATTCAGGTTGCGCCAACCAGCCATGTAAACTGAGCATGAGAATTGCAGCCACGGCCGACATCCACTTTTCTCCCCAGAGCTACGATAAGATCCGGGAGCCGCTCTCTCATGTTCGCGACCACGCGGACGTCCTGGTGATCGCCGGGGACCTTACGAACTACGGGACGCCGGACGAGATGCATTCCCTGCTGAATGCGCTGGTGCGGCTGCGGATCCCGATTGTCGCTGTGCTGGGCAACCACGATTACGAATGCGGCCATGAGCAGGAACTCATGAAGCTGATGACCTCCGAGGGCATCAAAGTGCTGGACGGCAGCAGCTACGAGCGCGATGGCGTGGGCTTTGGCGGGACCAAAGGTTTCTTAGGAGGCTTTGGACGGGGTGTGCTCACCGCTTTCGGCGAGAAGGAGGTCAAAGCCTTCGTCCAGGCCGGTATTGATGAGACCATGAAGCTGGAGCGAGCTCTTTCCAAGCTACGCACCGAAAAAATGGTAATCGTCAC
>DATMMY010000271.1:0-6085 GCA_035569515.1 Candidatus Solibacter sp.
GTAGCTTTACCGCCAATGCAGGGTCTTTTCAATGGGCGATCACTCATTCTGATTGGTTTTTGTATTCTTTCATTGGGTTTGCTGGTCGCTGCCGTTCGCGCCACTATCCGGCGGAAGCGCTTTGGAAAGACCTACTTCGAATTTGCCTCGGCTCCCTTCTCTCCCGGGGGGACCCTGAGTGGACGCATCCATCTGCATCTGCCCACCACTGCCGAGCATGGCATTGATCTCCGCCTGCGGTGCGTGCGCCGGATCGTCACCCACTCCGGAAAGAACAGCAACACCACGGAAGTTCCGCTGTGGGAAGACGAGCATAACGTAGGTGCCGCCTCCATTAGCTCCGGGCCTCTGGGCAGCGCCATTCCGGTGAGCTTCCAGATTCCAGCAAACGCGGCCTCGACTGACCATGAAGTCGCGAACGACCAGATTCTCTGGCGATTACACGCCAAGGCAGATGTGCCGGGCGTGGACTACTCCGATGACTTTGAAGTCCCTGTGTTCCACAGCCGGACGACCCAGCCACGGAAGCAGCCCTTAAGAGAAGGGCTCTCGGGCTTTGCCGACGCCTTTATCGCTACCGCGGCCAGCCTAACGCCCGAAACAGACGCCTCAGAGGTCTCTGCCCCCGCAAAACCGCAAGTTGTCATCTCCACCACAGGCGAAGGGACACAATTCTATTTCTCCGCCGCCCGCAACTTCGGCAAGGCCGTGGGTACCTTCTTCTTCGCTGCGATCTGGACCATGGCGGTTTACTTCATGGCGGGAAGAGCGCCCTTATTCTTTACAGTAATATTTGGCCTAGCTAATCTTCTGCTGATTTGCCTCTTTCTCACGCTGGCCTTTGGCAGCTGGCGCATTGTTGTGGGAAACGGGAGGGTACGAATTCGGCGCTCTTTCCTGGGTATCGGCAGGTGGCGTGAAATTGAGTCGTCGGATATTGCCTCAGTGCTCCCTGTCGTAAGCGCCCAAGGCGGCACTCAGTCTAATTATTCCATCCGCTTGCGTACTCAGACTGGACGCAAGATCACTCTGGCGGATCTGATTCCCACCCGCCAGGAAGCCCGCTGGGTTGTTTCCCAAATCGAACAGCTCGCAGGCCTGAAGCTGGATACGCACGTTGAGGTTGATCTGCCCTACGCAGCGGCGCGGCGAGATCGGGGTATCCAGTGAATCGGGAGATCGACGGTCAGGCCAGTGCTCTGTTTCAATTTGGACTTTCGTGGTTCTGCTATCATTTTCTGTAATCGTTTTCATCACCTTCTCTAGGAGCAAGATCAATGCAACGAAACGCAAGCGCACATTGGAGTGGCGGCCTGAAGGATGGCAAAGGCACAGTCAGCTCAGCCAGCGGGGTCCTCAAGGACACGCCTTATTCTTTCAGCACCCGTTTTGAATCGCAGCCCGGCACAAACCCTGAAGAATTGATCGCAGCGGCCCACGCCGGATGCTTCACCATGGCGCTCTCAGGGCAACTTGGCGGCGCCGGCATGACCGCCCAGGCCATTGACACTACCGCGACTGTGACCCTGGAAAAAGTGGAAGCGGGCTTTAGCGTCACCAGCATCCACCTGAAGGTGACCGCAAAAATTCCGGGTGCCGACCAGGCAAAGTTCGATCAGGCCGCCAGGAATGCCAAAGAAGGCTGCCCCATTTCGCGCCTGCTTAACACCAAGATTACGATGGATGCGAAACTAGAAAACTAAAGCTGAGTTAAGGTGGGCCTTTCCTTCAACCTAACCGCACGGGACACACGGCCGCACCAGGATCCCTTTCGTACTGCCTTGTGTCCTTTGTTTTGATATCATTCCCAACGTTAAGAGCCGTTTGCGGTTATTCTGCGTCCAATATTTATTGAGGTTTTTACATTCATGATCCATCTCCTTTGGTTTGCTTTTCTGGTCGCTGCCACAACTTTTGTCGTAGCGGAAACTCCAGCCTTGGGTCCCCCTGGTGCTGCAACGCCGCCGGTGGCCAGGAAGGTCCATACCGAGAACCACATCCACGGCGGCACCCTGGTTGATGACTACCGGTGGCTGCGCGAGAAGTCGAATCCTGACGTGGCGCAATATCTTGAGGCGGAGAATGCCTACAGCGCCGGGATCATGAAACCCACGGAGCCCCTGCAAAAGAAGCTCTATGACGAGATGGTCAGCCACATCAAGGAAACAGACGTAAATGTGCCCTACCGGTACGGCGATTACTTCTATTATTCGCGACTGGAGGCCGGCAAGCAGTACCCCATCCTCGGCAGAAAAAAAGGGAGCCTGGATGCGCCTGAGCAGATCACCGTGGACGTGAACGAACTGGCCAAAGGCGAGAAGTTCATGCAACTGGGACACTACGACGTCAGCGACGACGGCAACCTGCTCGTCTATTCAACTGACAATACCGGATTCCGGCAGTATCGCCTGCATGTCCGTGACCTGCGCACCGGCAAAGACCTGCCGGATACCGCGGAGAAAACCGGATCGATTGCGTGGGCCAATGACAATAAGACTCTTTTCTATACCGTAGAGGACGCAGCCAAACGCCAGTACCGGCTTTACCGTCACACGTTGGGGAGCGACAGCAAGAACGACGATCTTGTCTATGAAGAGAAAGACGAGCGTTTCGAGGTTAGCGTCTCCAGGTCGCGCAGCAAGAAATATCTCTTTTGGGAATGTGGCAGCCATACTACTTCAGAAGTGCGCTATCTGGACGCCGACAATCCTTCCGGCGAATGGAAGTTGATCGCACCGCGGCAGCAAGACATTGAATACTATGCCGATCACCTGGGCGACCAGTTCTATATCCGTACCAATGACAAAGGACGCAACTTCAGGCTGGTTTCGGCTCCCGTTCGCGATCCCGGCAAGAGTAACTGGAAAGAAGTTGTACCCGCTCGCGACAACGTGATGCTCTCCGACTTCGACCCCTTCCAGGACTTCTATGTTCTGGTGGAGCGCGAAAACGGACTGCCCCAGCTCACCATAGTGGATCTGGCAAGCGGCTCCAAGCACCGCATTGCCTTTCCCGAACCGGTCTACACCGCTACGCCCCAGGTCAATCGCGAGTTCAAGACGAAGTTCTTCCGCTACGCTTACCAGTCACTGGTCACACCCAGTTCGGTATTCGATTATGACGTTGAGAAACAGAGCTCCCATTTACTCAAGCAGAACGAAGTACCCGGGGGATACGATCCTTCGCGATACGGTTCCGAGCGAGTTTGGGCAGTGGCCAGAGATGGCGTCAAAGTCCCGGTTTCCGTGGTCTATCGCAAGGACCTCAAGAAGCCGGATGGATCGAATCCGCTGTATGTATACGCTTATGGCTCTTATGGATTTTCCCTGCCGGTCACTTTTAACTCCTCGCGCCTGAGCCTGCTCGACCGGGGCGTGGTGATGGCCTATGTCCATATCCGGGGCGGTGGTGACCTGGGCAAGCCATGGCATGATGCCGGCCGGATGATGAACAAGATGAATACCTTCAACGACTTTATCGACAGCGCTGAATTTCTGGTGACCAACCACTATGGCGCCCGCGACAAGGTTGCCATTGAAGGCGGTTCCGCCGGCGGCCTGCTGATGGGTGCAGTCACGAATCTTCGTCCCGATCTCTTTAAAGTTGTCATCTCGCATGTTCCGTTTGTGGATGTCATGAACACCATGCTCGACGCCTCTCTGCCGCTTACGGTTGGCGAGTATGAGGAGTGGGGAAACCCCAACGAGAAACCCGCGTATGACTACATGGTGAAATATTCGCCTTACGACAACCTGAAGAAAGGCGCGTATCCGTCCATACTGGTCAAGACCTCGTTCAATGACAGCCAGGTCATGTACTGGGAGCCGGCGAAATATGTCGCTAAACTTCGCACGCTCAAGACGGACAAGAACGTCCTGCTGCTGAAGACCAATATGGCCGCAGGACACGGCGGCGCGTCCGGGCGTTACGACTTCCTGAAGGAGGCGGCCTTCGACTATGCTTTCCTGCTGACCCAACTGGGACTGGAAAAATAGAAGCTACGAGCTACTTTATCGAGTTTGGAAAGAATCAACTCTAAAAATGAGCGACCCTGAAAACCTTCTCTCCGGAATTCGCGTGATCGACTGCGGGACCTACATCGCCGGTCCCGCCGCGGCAACGGTAATGTCTGACTTTGGCGCCGAGGTAATCAAGATCGAGCGCCCGCCCCATGGGGACCCGTACCGCTATCTCTCCCTGGTGCCGGGTATGCCGGTTTCAGATCTTTTCTACTGCTGGATCCTGGAAGCACGAAACAAGAAAAGCGTAGCCCTTGACTTGGGTAATCCAGCAGGGCGCGAAGTGCTATTGAAGCTGGTAGCCACCGCGGATGTATTCATCACCAACTATCAGCCATCGCTGGTCAAAAAGTTCCGCCTTGCCTATGACGACCTGCAGCCATTGAACGACCGCCTCATCTACGCCCATATCACCGGGTACGGCGATACCGGCGACGAAGCCGAAAAGCCAGGCTATGATGCCACGGCCTATTGGGCGCGCTCCGGGCTGATGAATATCATGCACAATGGCGATGCCGACCCATGTCTCTCACCCGCCGGCTTTGGGGACCATCCAACGTCCATGACCGTCTTCGGGGGCATTATGCTGGGCCTTTACCGGCGTGCAATTACAGGCAAAGGAATGAAACTGTTCACCTCGCTGGTGGCCAACGGCGCATGGTCCCATGCCTGCGGGATTCAGGCTGCCATGGTCAACGCTCAATTTGCGCCCAGGACCACCCGCAAGGCCCCGTCTAACCCACTGGTGAATCACTATGTGACCCGCGATCAAAAGCGCTTTCTCACATGCTTGCTTGATCCGAAAAAAGATTGGCGCAATCTGTGCCGTGCGCTGGACCGTCCTGAGCTTGTTGATGATCCACGCTTCCTGACCCCGGAGTTACGCCTGGCCAATTCCGCCGAGCTGGTGGCCATTATTGATGCAATTGTTGGCTCCCGGGACATGGCGGAATGGGTAGAGATCTTCCGGCAATCTGACGTGATCTGGGCCCCGGTACTCAGCACGGCGGAGGTAGCTCACGACGCGCAGATGGCGGCCAACGGTGTATTTGCCGAGATTGCCCCTGGCTTACGTACCGTCAACAACCCGTTGAATGTGGCCGGGGTAAAGAAAGTGAAGCCGGCCATGGCGCCGCAGATTGGCGAGCACACCATGGAGATCCTGCAGAGCATCGGCTACAGCGCCGAAGCAGTTAACGATATGCTCCAACGAGGCGTGGCCATGGCTCCCAATCCGACGGCGGCGGCCAAAGCAGGCCCGTAGAGTTACTTCTCAGACCCAACTTTCGCGTTTTTCTACGCCCAAACCGGGACTTAGATATCCGCTGATCCAATTTGGACAATTTACCCCGTAATGTTGCTGTCGCAGCTCAACTCTGGCACTATGCGAAAGACCAAAGACGCGATCAAAAGCGCTTGCGCTGAAGTTCGCTCGCCGGAGTATTGATAGCTTTAATTGACAAAGCGACAAGTTCTCGTCCGTAGCAAGAACAACCCTAGGGTTACCGCAAAAAGCTCTTTGACAACTGAATAATTGAGGTAGACTGCCTTCTCGGAGATGCACGGGCTGGCCACGCTGCGTGCGTGTGTCAGCCCGTAGAGCCAAGGCTCTGGAGAACGGCAGGGGTTTGGATCCGTTACCGGTTTGGAGAGTGGCCAAATTCAGGTTGGCACAAATGAGGTTCAAGTCGGCACCGGCGGGCTTCAAGTTGGCACAAACGAGCGTCAAGTTGGCACAAACGCACTTCAAGTCGGCACAAATTGGCTCGAATCGGCACAAATTGCCCAAGTCAGCCAGATATCTCCAATGTTTTCAACACTAGTGCCGAATGCGCCCATTTGGAACCAGTATTTGCAATCGTCCAAATTCTTAGGGGGCTGGCCAATTGCTAATTGCCATTTGCTATTTGCTGGATGTAGCGGGTTGTAGCGGCATGTAGCGTCTCAAAAATGTGCAATTTCTGAAAGCCATTTATGGCCGTAACTGACGGTAGACAAAAGGCTTCCTGGCAAGAGCGACAAGAAATGTAGCGGCGTAGCGGGTGTAGCGGCGATTTCTGGCATCT
>DATMMY010000272.1:0-10323 GCA_035569515.1 Candidatus Solibacter sp.
GATGACGATCTGCACGATGACTCGTTAGCTCTCGTCTCCGATCAGGTTCTAGTCATGCAAATGGCCGCCCAACTGAACGCACGATAACACCCCGAAGTAATCGTTCCTGCGCATCCATCTCACCTCAATTCTGTGCTTCGCGGAACGCGGAACATAGATCCGACGTGCGTCGTTTTCCTGCGCTGAGCTGAGCCGTTTGAGCAGTCTTGACCGCCTTGTGATTTTTCCGGCAACCCCACAACCGCGTTTGCTGGATACCGTGCGCACTGATCCACGCATTCTCTCCAGAGTCGCTGGTTCACGCAACCACCCCGGCCGGGGCGGTTGGGGCCGTTACGCGACCTGGCGGGTTCCCGAAACCGGCTCCAATTGAGCCTTCGGCCGAGGTGGAGAAATGACAAGCGGGAGCGCAATAGAAACCAATACAAGGATGGCAATGAGGTGCAACGCGCCACGATAAACACCGGTGCTCTGCCGCAAATTCGCGATCATCAACGGTCCGAATGCGCTGGCAAATCCCCACGCGGTCAACATGAGTCCATAGATAGGGCCTACTTGTTTGGGGCCGAAATAGTCCGCTGTCAGTGCCGGCATAGTCCCGAACCCACCGCCGTAACACATCAAGATCAGAAACGCTGCCAGAGTCAATACAGTGGACGAAGCAATATTAGGAAGGATCCAGAACAGAGCTGCCTGCGCTAGAAAGATGATGAGGAAGGTGGCCTTTCTGGAGATCAAATCCGACACCCAGGCCCAGAAGACCCTGCCGAACGCATTGCCGATACTGGCAATGCCCACCATGCCTGCAGCCACCGCGGCACTGACTTTGGACAAGTCCTGAAACAAGGGAGACTCCTGGGAAATAATGGAAATTCCCGCTGAAGTATTCAGGAACAGGATGAGCCAGAGCGCCCACCATTGCCATGTGCCGAGCGCTTGCCGTAGCGTGTATTCCCGGGTCGCGGCGTTTGAAACCTGGAGAGCGCTGGGCGCCCAGCCATCAGGCCTCCATCCTTCCGGCGGGTTCCGTATCAGCAATGCGGAACTCATAACAATCAGAAGAAAGGCAATGCCCATATCAGCGAAGGTCTGCAGCACGCCTACGCTCTGAATGAGCCGCGTCGCAACCGGCGCTGCCACGAGCGCGCCTGCGCCAAACCCGCCGACAGCTATACCGGTGATCAAGCCTCTTCGATCGGGAAACCACTTGACCAGCACAGCTACCGGAACGATGTAGCTGAGACCCAGGCCCACTCCGCCGATGACGCCATAAGTAAGGTAGAGCCACCACAATCCGTGTTCCGAGTAACTCGCAAGGAACACGCCTAAACCATACAGAAGACCACCCGTCAGCGCGACAATCCGTGGTCCGCTCCGGCTCAGCCAGAGACCCCCGAAAAAGGACGCCAACCCCAGCACAAAGATGCTGATTGTAAACGTGAGTGTCACCTCCGAAATACTCCAATGGAATTGTTTTACCAGGGGTACACGGAACACGCTCCATGCATATACTGCGCCGAGCGCAACTTGCATCGCGACCCCGGCAATAGCGATAGTCCAACGATTCGGCATCTCCTAACGCCTCCACACTCCTTGTAGATCTAGGTAACGCACCGGCCAATCGATGCGTCGCTGTTTTATATGTCGTTGCTATCTTGGAAAGCACTTTACGTGCCAGTTTCTAGTCGATGTCCGCACATCGTGAAGCCCGCGTTCCCACGACAGAGTTGGTGAGATGTCGCGGCAATCGTGCTGAGGGAATGTCTAAATGTCGACTATTGCCGGTCGACTTTTGTCGAAGCAGAGCAGCGGAAAGCGTCGTTGATTACAGCTACGGCCTGCACGTTGGCGATTTCACCGTTTGGTTTTAGCTTGAGGGAAGGGCATGGAAATTGCATGGGCATCACATGGACGGATTTGTGAATCGCTCCTATATGTCAATGAACTTCGGAGCAGGAAGGCCTTAGCCTTGGCAAGGAGATGGCAATGATCACTGATCTATTAAAACGTTGGCCGGTGGTTCGGCAGATTATGAACCGGGCAGACGGCACAGGTGCTGAAGCCATGAGTGCCCAGACGAGAGATCTCCGCCCCAGGAACCACGGCGCTCAAGTCTCCCACTCTGTGTGTCCTTACTGCGCCGTAGGCTGCGCACAGCTCGTGTACCACGATGCCGGTAAGCTGATCTCCATCGAGGGGAACCCTGTCTCGCCGATATCTCGCGGCAGGTTATGCCCAAAAGGCGCGGACAGCTTTCAGCTTATTACACACTCGGGGCGATTGACCAAGGTCAAGTATCGCCGGCCCAATTCCAGAGAATGGGAAGAGCTGGATCAAGAAGTTGCCATGGACATGATTGCCGATCGGGTGTGGGACAGCCGCGAGCGGACTTTTGGGGAGAGCCGCGACGGGCAGAGCCTCATGCAGACCACAGCAATTGCTCATCTCGGCGGGGCAACGCTGGACAATGAAGAAAATTATCTGATCAAGAAATTGTTTACTGCGGGCCTCGGCATGGTGTGCATCAGCAACCAGGCCCGTATATGACATAGCTCAACCGTGCCCGGTCTGGGCACAACTTACGGACGCGGTGGCGCTACAACTGCCCCGCATGACCTGGTGAACTCCGACGCCATCCTTATTATGGGCTCCAACATGGCTGAGAATCATCCGGTTGGATTCCAGTGGGTGATCGAGGCTCGTGAGAAGGGGACACATGTCATCCATGTGGATCCGAGATTCAGCAGGACTTCAGCCATGGCAGACACCTGGCTTCCCATCCGTCCCGGTTCCGACATTTTATTCCTGGGTGCTTTGATTCACTATGTCCTTGAGACGGAGTCGGACTTCCGCGAGTACGTGCTCAGTTACACCAATGCCAGCGTCCTTATCTCCGAAGATTTCAAAGACACCGAAGAACTGGACGGACTTTTCTCCGGTTGGGACCCAAAAACGAAGTCTTACAACCCAGAGACCTGGCGCTACCGAAGCAGTAAAACTACAACATGCCAGCCAGAACGAGAACCTCACGGCGGACACTGCGAACACGGGCCCAAGCCACAGCCGGACATGCATCGATTTAAGCAGGATCTGAGCCTTCAAGATCCCCGCTGCGTCTATCAATTGTTGAAAAAGCATTTTGCCCGCTACACGCCGGAGATGGTGGAGCGGTACTGCGGGGTCTCTCGTGAGGCGTTCCTTAAGGTTGCACGTACCTATTGCTCCGCATCCGGGCCGGAGAAAACCGGGGCAATCTGCTATGCCGTAGGCTGGACCCAGCACGCCAGCGGTGTCCAGATCATCCGTTGCGCTGCAATTCTGCAATTGCTGTTAGGAAATGTGGGGAGGCCTGGCGCGGGAATTCTTGCTCTTCGCGGGCATGCTTCAATTCAAGGCTCCACTGATGTGCCGACCCTGTATGACATTCTTCCAGGTTACTTGAGCATGCCTATGCCAGACACGAACAGCCTGGCGGAATATGTCGGCAAGTTCCGGCAGCAGACGGGATGGTGGGCCAACCTCGACAAATACATCGTCAGCCTTCTGAAGGCCTATTACGGAGACGCTGCTACTTTCAAAAACGACTTCGGATTCAACTGGCTGCCGCGCGTCACGGGTGATCACTCTCACTTGGCGTACTGGTTGGACATGATGGATGGCAAGGTAGAAGGCCTGTTTGTGATGGGGCAGAATCCCGCCGTTGCGGCGCCAAACTCCCGCCTGGAGCGAAGAGCCCTCGCCAAATTGAAATGGCTTGTGGTGCGAGAGATGGAGGAATGTGAGACCGCATCCTTCTGGTATGACTCCCCCGAAGTACGTCGAGGAGAGCTCAACCCGGATGACATTTCGACCGAAATTTTTCTCATGCCGGCCGCCGGGCATGTCGAAAAGGACGGTACATTCACTAATACCCAGCGCCTGCTGCAGTGGCGCGAAAAGGCGGTCGATCCTCCCGGGGATGCCCGCAGCGAAAACTGGTTCATCTATCATCTTGGCCGCCGGCTGAAAGAGAAGGCAAAAGCCGATCCTCGGCCGCGCAATGCCGGCCTCAATGCCCTCACCCTGGAATACACGATTGAGGGACCGCATGCGGAACCTGTTGCCGAAGAAATTCTGCAGGAGATCAATGGCTACACCACTGCCGATCGCAATCTTGTGAGCGGCTTTACCGCGTTGCAGGCTGACGGATCAACCGCGTGCGGCTGCTGGATTTATTCTGGCGTTTTTCCCCGCTTGGGCGAAAACCGCGCAAACCAGAGGGATCCGAAGGGCTACTACGGGCATGGCTGGGGCTTTGCATGGCCTGCCGACCGGCGCGTTATCTATAATCGCGCCTCCGCCCGGCCTGACGGCAGGCCCTGGAGTGAGCGCAAGAAACTCGTCTGGTGGGATGAAGCCGCAGGGCATTGGACTGGTCTTGACGTTCCCGATTTCACCGCCACAAAGCGCCCTGACTATAAGCCACCCGCCGACGCGGTGGGTGATGCGGCCTTGGCGGGCGACCGTCCGTTCATCTTGCATGCTGATGGCCTGGGGTGGATCTGGGTCACCACTGGGTTGAAAGACGGCCCGTTGCCCACGCACTATGAACCGCTCGAGTCCCCCACTCGTAACCCAATCTATCCTGGCGTGCAATCGAACCCCACTGCCGAAAAGCGGGAGCGCCCGGATAACGAGTATGCCGTCTCCCCGGATCCCCGCTACCCCTGCGTCCTGAATACCTACCGGCTCACCGAGCATCATGCCGGAGGCGGAATGTCGCGCTTTCTTTCTCATCTGGCCGAGCTGCAACCTGAATGCTTCTGCGAGATTTCGCTGGAGCTGGCGCGTGAACGCGGAATTCAGAATGGCGACTGGGTGACCATTGTCACAGCGCGTGGCGCTATAGAAGCGCGCGCCCTGGTGACACGCCGGATAAAAACGCTGGATATCGACGGCCGGCAGGTCCATCAAGTGGGAATCCCAATCCACTGGGGATATTCGGGGCTGGTCAAGGGCGACAGCGCAAACGATCTGGTTGCCATTTCCGAAGAGCCTAACGTTCGCATCATGGAGACCAAGGGCCTTCTCTGCAATGTGCTGCCCGGGCGACGAGTTTTTAACGAGGCATTGCTCCAGCAAATTAACAATCAGCAGCCTGCCAACCAGCAACTTACCAACCAGGAGGTAACCCAGCCATGAGCGTTACTGGATTCTTGACGGATACTACTGTCTGCATCGGATGCAAGGCCTGTGAAGTGGCATGCAAGGAATGGAATCAGGTGCCCGATGACGGCTTCGAGTGGACCGGGCTGTCCTATGACAACACCAAGAGCCTGGGCGCCTCGACGTGGCGGCATGTCCTGTTCCTCGAGCAGCCGGCGCCGGCCGGACCGCAGGTCGTAGAAGGCAAAGACGATCCCTTTCGCTGGCTCTTCCTCTCCGATGTTTGTAAACACTGTGAGCAGGCGGGATGTCTGGAAGCGTGTCCGACGGGCGCGATTGTGCGAACCGAGTTCGGGTCCGTCTACGTTCAGCCCGATGTCTGCAATGGTTGTGGCTATTGTGTAGTCTCGTGCCCGTTTGGCGTTGTGGACAAGCGTCCGGAGGATGGCCGCGCTTTCAAGTGCACGTTGTGCTATGACCGGCAGCGCGATGGATTGACTCCTGCCTGCGCGAAGGCCTGCCCGACAGAATCCATTCGTTTTGGCGAAGTGGACCAGCTTGCGCAATATGCGGAGAACCGCGTGCGGGAGCTAAAGCAACGTGGTTATGCGGATGCGCAACTCTACAATCCCACAGCAACCAGCGTCGGCGGCGTTCATGCGTCGTTTGTCATTCTAGGCAATCCCGAAGCGTACAATCTGCCTCCTGCGCCGGAAGTACCAACAATCCATCTGCGAAGCGCATGGATGTCAGCCTTCGCTGCTGCCGCGGCTTTGGTCACGATTATCGGTCTGGCCCTTGTCGCATGAACAACGCTCGCAACCAGGATAGCGAAACCATACAGTAGGAACTTATGAGTAATTTAGCGGGTTCGAGAAAGGTACGGCCGGATCGGGCGACGGAAGATCGACTCGACGAAATCCGCAGAGCGGCGGCCTCCCGCCCAGCTTTAGTGCCACCCCGCGCCGGTCACGTCGCAGAAAGTTACTACGGTTTGCCTTTGCTCAAATCGCCAACGTGGACGTGGGAGGTTCCGCTTTACTTTTTTTTCGGCGGGATCGCGGGGGTCTCGGCGAATATCGGTTTTCTGGCACAATTCTTTCGAGTTCACGCGGACCTGGTGCGACCCGCGCTCTGGATTTCGTTCGTTGCAGCTCTCCTGTGCCCTCCGTTGCTGATCGCCGACCTGGGAAGGCCCATCCGGTTTATGAACATGCTACGCGTTTTCAAGTGGAGATCGGTGATGTCGGTTGGGGCCTGGACTCTGGTAGCATTCTCTACCTTCTCTTTCTTTGCGGTTGCGGGCAATGAACTAATCCTGCGCGGCTTCCATAGTGAAGCCGTGATTCTCCTGCAATGGCTCGTATCGGCCCTGGCAGCGCTGACCGGGCTAATCCTGGCAAGCTATACCGCAGTCTTGCTCGGCGTGACCGCCGTGCCTGTCTGGTCGGAAAACCGGCGCCTTATACCCGCGCATTTTTTGACATCCGCTCTCGGTTCAGTGTCTGGCTTGCTGGAATTGCTGGGATATCTGGTTCCTGTAACGCAGGTCTTGGGCTTTATCAGCTCCGGCATTGAGACCTCGATCGCAATTTTGATAGAGGTCCGTCGTGGCCCGGCGGATGCTCCGCTGCTTCATGGCAAGTCGGGCCGTCTGTTGCGATTTGCCGGACTCTTCGAAGGTCCTCTGGCTCTACTCACGCGCGTTTTCTTCGGCTCAACTCCCGGCGGCCGGTGGGCTGCTGCCATCTGCTTCATCGGTGGCGCGCTCGTCAGCCGTTATGCCTGGATTGCGGCTGGAACCGCCTCGGCGGAGGATACAGAGGCCTTATATGCAATTCAACGGACAGGGCATCAACGGACCGGACATCAATGAGGCGCTTCGCGTCGCGGCAGATTCTGTCGATGTCGTTGATTCATCCATAGCGGCGTAATCCGCGTCACGTCTTCGACACTTCGACACTTCGACATCTCCCGCGTCGCCGGAATGACTCCAGCCGTATGCAAAACCGGTGCCAACGGACCGAGATTCGCCCCGAAGTACACGCCTGGAGCCGAGTACCCATTGCCTGTATTTGGAAGCGGGATTGCTCTTGAGTACCCGCATGATGCGTGCCTGATCTTACAAACCACTTGCGGGCCAAACCGTTTGACAAGTACTCCCCCGAGGAGAAGGCTGGAAATGCAAAGCTCGGTCTCAAAGAATTGGTGCGTGGGACGCATATTGAGGCTTGTTCTGGTGGCCTTCGCGTGGCCGGCAACGTCCTGCTTTGCAGAGCCTGCCAGGAGCTCTTGGAGTCCGACGAACATATTCGCGCCCAATTCCACGCCGGCCGATTCGGTATTTGGAGTCTCGATGTTCGTGTTGACCGTAACAGCGGTCATATTCGTCATCGTGTTTGCTCTGCTTGCTTATGCGGTGCTGAAATTCCGCAAGAGGGCGGACGATGACGGCCGCGATCCTCCGCAGGTTTACGGCAGCATGCAAGTGGAACTTGCCTGGACCATCATTCCGCTCCTCATTGTTGTGGCTCTGTTTCTAGCTGCGGCGCGGGTAATCGCGAATGTGCAAAGGCCAGGACTGCCCGCCAATGCAATCGAGGTTGTCGCTGTCGGCCATCAATTCTGGTGGGAGTACCGCTATCCGCGGCTCAACGTGGTAGCCGCCAACGAACTCCACGTGCCGGTCAGCGATCCTGAGCACCCCACGCCAACATTGATCCGGCTGCTTTCCGCCGACACCGATCACAGCTTCTGGGTCCCGCGCCTGGCCGGCAAGACGGACCTGATTCCGAATCACCCAAACAGAATGTGGATCGATCCGCACCAGACCGGCGTCTACCTTGGGCAGTGCGCGCAATATTGCGGAGTTCAACACGCCAAGATGCTGCTCCGCGTCTACGTGCAGTCGCGCGATGAGTTTGACCGCTGGATAAAGGAACAGGCCCAGCCCGCGCGCGCGAATGATGCGATATCCCGGGGACAGCGGATATTCCAGACAACCGCCTGCATCAATTGCCACGCCGTGGCCGGCACGGTGGCGAATGGCCGTTTCGGTCCCGACCTTACGCACCTGATGAGCCGGGAAACCATAGGCGCAGGCGCAGCCAGGAACACGTCTGAAAATCTGCGCCTCTGGATTCGAAATCCTGGAGCCCTGAAACCAGGCTGCCTGATGCCGGCAATGGAGCTGAGCGACCAGGAAGTGGACGCGATAACAGCATACTTGCAGACGCTCCAATGAGCGTATGAGGAGAACGCCGATGTCGACTGATTCGATCCTTTGGCCCCAAGGCAAGACTGCGATTCGGCCGTTCGTCGACACCCTTCACGACTGGATCACCACAGTCGATCATAAGCGCATAGGCCTGCTGTACATCCTCTATTCGTTGGTTTTCCTCCTGATTGCCGGGCTCGAAGCGGCCATCATGCGCGTCCAATTGCTCCGGCCCCACAACAGCTTTGTCTCGCCGCAAGTGTTCAATCGCATGTTTACCATGCACGGGACCACAATGATCTTCTTCGTGATCATGCCTCTCGTGTTTGGATTTGCCAACTACTTGCTTCCGCTGATGATCGGCGCCAGGGACATGGCCTTTCCGCGCCTGAACGCGCTGAGTTTCTGGTTGACGGCTTTCGGAGGCATTTTTCTCTATTTCAGCCTGGTGGGCGCGAACGGTCTCTACGGGGCCGGCAACGCTCCAGACGTAGGATGGTTCGCCTACGCGCCTCTGACTTCGCAAACGTTCTCCGTAGGGCACAGCACCGATTTTTGGTCGTTGAGCTTGCTGATTTCGGGCTTCGGCAGCATCGGCACCGCGGTCAATATTATTGCCACGATCATATCTCTGCGCTGCCCCGGAATGACACTGGGGAAAATGCCATTGTTAGCCTGGCTCAATCTGGTGATGGCGGTCCTGGTGATCCTGGCCATCAGTCCACTCACCGCCGCTCAACTCATGCTGGTGGCTGACCGCTATCTGGGCAGCCACTTCTTTGACACGCAGGCAGGCGGGTCCGCGGTGATGTGGATGCACTTCTTCTGGATTTTCGGCCATCCGGAAGTCTATGTGCTGGTGCTTCCCGCATTCGCGTTTGCTTCGGAAATCATTCCCGTGTTTTCTCGCAAGGCAATCTTCGGCTACCCGGTGATGGTGGCGGCAACCGTCGCCATTGGATTTATTGCCATGAGCGTGTGGGCCCACCACATGTTTACGGTAGGCATGAGTTCGGCCGCCAACACGTTCTTTGTGCTCTCGACCATGGCGATTGCCGTTCCCACTGGAATCAAGATCTTCAATTGGCTGGCTACCATGTGGGGAGGCAAGATTGAATTCAAGACGCCGATGCTGTTCTGCATCGGGTTTCTCTTTCAGTTTTTGATTGCCGGCCTCACGGGAGTCATGTTGGGCACCGCGCCCTTCGACTGGCAGTTGGGGAGTTCCTATTTCGTGGTTGCGCATTTTCATTACGTGATTGTGGGTGGGATTCTTTTTACGACTTTCGCTGCCTTCTACTATTGGTTCCCCAAAATGTCCGGCAAGATGTACAACGAAACGCTGGGCAAGCTGCACTTCTTGCTGTTTTTTATCGGGTTCCATCTCACGTTCGATTTCATGCATGTGCCCGGGCTTCTGGGAATGCCCAGGAGAATCTATACCTATGAGCCCGGACGCGGTTGGGACGTGTGGAACGTGATCGTCACGATTGGCGTCTTCTTTCAAGCAGCCGCTGTTCTGGTCTTTATAGGCGGCCTGCTCTGGGCCTACTTCAAAGGGAAAAGCGCTGGCAACGATCCATGGGATGCCTGGACGCTCGAATGGTCCACTCCTTCACCGCCGCCAGTCTACAACTTCGCTGTGATTCCGTCGGTCAGAAGCCGCCGCCCGCTATGGGACCTGAAACATCCGGATGACCCGGACTGGAAATACGAATGAGTGAGGCATCTCGATGACATCCATAACAGCAGAGAAACTCCAGACTCAATGGGTGCTTCCCTCGCGGGGACGGGTGGGTATGTTTGCCCTGATTGCCGCGGAGTCTGGGATATTCGTTATTTTCGTAGTGGCATACCTCTTCTACATCGGCAAGAGCGTGAGCGGGCCCACGCCTCAGAGCGTTCTACGCATGCCGATCTTTTATACAGCCTGTCTGCTTTCGAGCAGCGTGACGATTCAC
>DATMMY010000273.1:0-18805 GCA_035569515.1 Candidatus Solibacter sp.
TCGAAATCGATAAACGCACAGCCAGGGCCCAGCGCTTCAGGAAGATATTTCTTTCCGAAAGCGCCATTGTTGTGAGTAAAGCGAATGCCCGCAGATTGAGTGATGTCCGCGAAATGGATTCCGTGGATGGCTGGCGCTGAAGCGTTCGACGCCGCGGGTTTGGCCGTGGGCTTAGCACCACGCTTTTTCGGTAGAAATCCGGCGGTGGCCAAGATCAATAGAAGAAGAAATGCGAGGAAGAAGATGCGGCGTTGGCCAAATGATTCGATCATGAGTTCACACCTTGTCGATTAAGACAAGGCCACATGTCGAAATTGCGCAAACGACAACGCAAGAAGCGCAAATAATTCGCGTCAATCTGTCATGGGAATGAACGTGAAAATAGGACCTGAGCCCCCACATGAGTGTTCTGTTTACTCCCTCCAAACCTGCTCGCGGATGGAAACCCCTTCAGCGCGGTCGTATTCTGGCGCGGGCCACATTTCCCGACTCCATCGAGGCCGATGGCGAACTGTTTTTCCAAACTGGGAAGCTGATCGTTAACACGCTTAGCCAGTTCAGCAAGTCCGCCCTTGGCCTGCAACTGGACAGGCTGGAGGCGTTCTATGCCTCTGGTTTTTCGGGAACCAGCCTGGGGCTCACACAACGAGCTCCCAAATCTCAAAAAGATGGAATCCTTGAATATACCTTTCAACGCAGTGAGGCGTCTTTCAGCAAGAAGCAGGCGTTGGCGGAGTGGCGCACGTACATCGAATCCTTTGACAAGATGGAGGAGTTTGCTCTCCACCTGCACCGACTGGAAAACTGGCGTGGCGTGGGTCCCCTGACCGGCAGTGTGCGTTTCGAGCATATAGGCACCGCTCAAGGCGCCCAGAGGAGCTGCATTGACCGGGCCTACTTCCGCATGGCGTGGGAGCGGAACGGCGACTCGCTCCAAATTGTCGACCAGACGCTGCTGGAAGGCGAGCGCATCTTTTCAGAGAAGCCGCACTTTATCAATGTAGCCGGCCAGGCTGGAATTGATTTTCAAAACCAGTACTATCCGGCATTCGTGAATGAGCCGATGCGCTTCGGCATGATCCGCTACGGGCCGGGCGGTATTACGGCTGTCGATTACAACAATGATGGGCTGTGCGACCTGTTCATCCCCGACGGTATCGGATCCAAGCTCTTTCGCAACCGGGGTGATGGAACCTTTGAAGACGTTACGGCGCAGGCAGGGCTTGCCGGACTGGATGGCGTGAGCGCCGCAGTATTTGCAGATTACGACAACGATGGCTACAAAGACCTGTTTGTGAGCCGCACGTTCCAGCCTAACCAGTTGTTTCACAATAACGGCGATGGCACTTTCACTGACGTAACGCGCCAATCGGGATTGGGTGAAGATTGCTGCACCACAGTGGCCGCGTGGGCCGACTACGACAATGATGGCTTGCTTGACCTGTATGTGGGTCGCTACATGGACCCACGCAAAGACATCCCGACAACCTTCTATGCCCGGAATGGCGAGCCTAATCAGCTTTACCACAACAATGGAGACGGCACTTTTACCAATGTAACCGAGCAGGCTGGAGTAGGGGACAAGGGCCTGTGCCTGGGTGTGGTCTGGGGCGACTTCAATGACGATGGCTACCCGGACCTGTATGTAGTCAACGATTTCGGGCGGAAGACGCTTTACCGCAACAATGGTGATGGCACTTTCAAAGACATCACGGTAAAGAGCAATACTCTCGCCTACGGCGCGGGCATGAGCGCTTCTTTTGCCGACTACGACAACGATGGCAAATTCGATTTCTACGTTACCCACATTCGCTCTGAACATGCGTGGTTCGCCGAGGCCCCGACGGTCAGGCGCTACATGCTACGCTGTCTCACGGAAGGCACGTGGAAGACAGACCTGCCGCTGTACCTGGAGATCATGCGCCAGTCAGGGCTGGGATTCATCGGCGTCTTCCAGCAGATGGCTTCCGGTAACACGCTCTTGAAGAACAAAGGCGACGGAACATTCGAGGATGTGACATTGAAAGCGGGAGCCAATCCTCCGGGCTGGTTTTGGGGGGCATGCTTCGCGGACTTTGACAATGATGGCTGGCAGGACCTTTACGCCGCGAACGGCTGGGTCTACAACGACAAAGGCACGGAGATCGAACTTGATTTCCTGAAGAATGTCGTCACCAACCAGAAACAATACAAGACCGGAATTTTCTTCGATCCTAAATACTTCGGCAACCTGTCGTGGCACGGATGGGAGCGCAATCGTCACTTGCGCAACAACGGTGACGGAACGTTTACCGAAATGGGCAACGCCACCGGAACTGACCTGCTCATGAACAGCCGGGGAGTTGCAGTTGCTGATTTCTGGAACCGGGGTGTGATGGACATCGCGGTGGCTGCCTCCACTGACCGCCACGCGTTGCTGAAGAATGAAATAGGCTTGGGACGCAACTGGCTGCAGGTGGAACTGGTAGGCACCGAGTCGAACCGCGATGCTGTCGGCGCGCGCATCACGATTCTGGTCCAAGGACAGCAGCAGTCGCGCGAACTGGTTTCTGGTGACAGCTATGGATCACAAAGTCCGCTACGCCAGCATTTTGGACTTGGCCCTTATGACAAAGTCGACAAACTGATTGTGCGCTGGCCGCGCAGTGGAGTTGTTCAGACATTCGAAAACGTGGCTGCCAACCGCATACTTCAAATCACGGAGCGGGACGAAAGGGTCATTGAGAAACGCTATGCTACTTTGTCCTCGTAACCCGGCCCTGATTCTCCTGTTGTTGCTTTCGACCCTGGGAATGGAGTCAGCATTTTCCCAAAAGGCTTCCGCGCCGCCTGCCAGCCAGAGCGAGCGCTGGTTTGAAGATGTAACGCATAAAGCGGGCATTCACTTCCGGCATCACACCCGCAACTTCGAAAATCCATACGCTGAAATCATGCAGGGCTACACCAAACTCGGCGCAGCAGCCGCGGTGGCCGACTATGACCGGGACGGGTTCGAAGACATCTTCGTGACCGACTCCTGCACTACATGCAAGAACCACCTGTATCACAACAACGGCGACTTCACATTCACGGATGTAGCCGAAAAGGCGGGCGTCGCCAACGGGAACGATGCCGAAAACGCTTCTGCCGGCGCGCTGTGGTTCGATTTCAACAACGATGGGCTTCCTGACCTGTTTGTGGTGCGCTTCGGCCACAGCATTCTTTACCAAAATCTAGGCAATGGAAAGTTTCGCGATGTCACCAAGGCGGCGGGCCTCGACCGCTACATGAATGCCATTAAGGCCATTGCGTTTGACTACGACAACGATGGCTATCCCGACCTGTTCATCGGTAGTTACTTCCAGCCGATCAACATTTTTCACCCCAGCACCCCACGCTTCTTTCCTGAAAGTTTCGAGAACGCCAACAACGGCGGCGGGGTCACGGTCTTTCACAATAATAAGGATGGGACTTTCACCGAGGTGACTGAGCATGTCGGCATCCACACCACCGGATGGACGCTGGATCTTGGCCACGCTCAGGCAAGCAATAACGGCTGGGAAGACCTCTATGTGGCCAATGATTTTGGCACAGACCGCTTTTATGTCAACAACGGGAACGGAACCTTCACCGACAAGACCGAGACTGCCATCGGTTTTGATACTAAGAAAGGCATGAATGCCGATTGGGGAGATTTCGACAATGATGGCTTTCTCGATATCTACGTCACCAATATCACCGATGACTATATGCGCGAGGGGAATTTTCTCTGGCACAACAATGGGAACCTGACCTTTACCGATCTCTCGCGCGAAACCGGCACTTATGACACCGGATGGGGATGGGCCGGAAAGTTTTTCGATTATGACAATGACGGTTGGCTCGATCTCTACGTGATGAACGGCTGGGTTTCTGCCGGCAAAGAAAATTACGTGCCCGATATCTTCGCCATGATCACCAAGCCCGACGTGGACTTTGCGGACGCGCGCAATTGGCCACCCATCGGCAACAAGTCCTTGAGCGGTTACGAGAAAAAAAGGCTGTTCCACAACGAAGGCGGCCATATTTTCAAAGATGAAGCGGCACGCCATGGGCTCGATACGATCAAAGACGGGCGCGGCATCGCGGTTGCCGATTTCGATAATGACGGCCGCCTCGATCTGTTTGTGACCAACGCCGATGACGAACCGTTTCTCTACCGCAACATCCTGCCCACCGGCGCTCACTGGATGGGCTTTATCCTCGAAGGATCAAAGTCGAACCGCTTTGCCATTGGCGCGCAGGTACGGCTGACCCGCGGCGGCCAGACCTATCTGCGCTACGTAAATGGGGGAAACGGCTTTGCCAGCCAGTCCACGGCCCGCGTTTATTTCGGGCTGGGCAAAGCCGAAAAGATCGAGGGCGTTGAGATCCGCTGGCCTTCGGGTCAGAAACAAAAACTGCCGGCCCTCTCGGTCGACCACCTGTACAAGATCGTCGAAGGCCAACCCACCACCCACATCCAGCCTTGGGAGGCAAAACGATGATCAGAAAATACTGCTCTCATTTTTTAATCGCCGTGTTGGCCATCTTGCTGCTTTGCGGTTTGGCCCATGCTTCGGATTCCGATTTTCAGCAGGGGATCAAGGCGCTGGGGAGCAATGATTTTGCGACTGCCCTGCGTTATCTGGAAGCAGCGGTAACCGATGATCCCGATAATGTGCGTTACGCGAGCGAATACCGGAAGGCCGCGATCAAGAACAAAGACTTTGATCGTTCGCTGAAGTTCTTTGAGAAACTTACCAGCGACCATCCTAATTCCGCGAATCTCCACCTGAACTTTGGCTTTGCCTATGTGGACAAAATTCCCGTTGCCGGTTCAATCACCCAGGTGATCCTGGCCAATAATGCGCTTACGCAGTTCTCAAAGGCAGTTGAGCTTAAACCGAACTGGATCAACCTATACACACGAGGAGTGAGTTATCTGTTCTGGCCCAAAGTTTTCAATCGCGCTCCCAACGGCGTAGCTGACCTGGAACAAGCGTTGAGTGTCCAGAAGCGCGAGCAGCGCCAGAGCTACCACGCAAAAACATATATCGCGCTGGGCGACGCGTATTGGAAGACCGATCAGCTAGACAAAGCTCGAGCCATTTGGCAGGAAGGGCTGAAGCTGTTTCCGGACAGGCCGGAGTTGAAGACGCGGCTGGCACAGCAGGGGGATGATCTCAAGAACACCATTGAAGCCAATTTTGATCCAAACAAACGCGTGGACACTGATCTGAGGGACCTATGGGCAAGTTCGCAAAAGTAAAGGCGGCGGTATGCGTGTTGATGGTCAGTATTTCGTCCAATGCGTGGGCAGTCCAGGAATCACACCCGGCGATACGTTTCGAGGAGATTGGCGCGAAGGCCGGAGTGCGCGTACAGCACCACACCCGCAAGTTCCGAGGCAAGAACGCGGAGGTGCTGCGCATGTTCACCTCAGGTGGCGCTACAGTTGCAGTGGGCGACTATGACAATGACGGCTTCGAAGACATTTTCGTCACCGACTCCGACACCGGTAAGCCCAACCATCTCTTCCACAACAATGGCGATCTCACATTTACCGATGTAGCGGTAAAAGCGGGAGTGGCGGGCGGAAACGACCCTCTTTCCGTAGTCTCAGATGCCTTGTGGTTCGACTATGACAATGACGGCAAGCTGGACCTGCTGATTGCCCGCTTCGGCACGCCGATTCTTTATCACAATGAAGGGAACGGAAAATTCAAAGATGTGAGCGCCACCTCCGGCCTGAACAAGTTCGGAAACACCATTGCCGTGATTGCCTTTGACTACAACAACGACGGTTATCTTGACCTGATGTTTGGCAATTACTTCAAGCCGGTCAACCTGCAGGATCTGAAAGATCCACATGTGCTGCCCAACGATCTCGACAATGCCACCAACGGTGGCGGGGTGACGCTCTGGCGGAACACAGGCAAAGGCAGTTTCGAAGAAGTAACCGACAAAGCAGGCTTCGGACAAATCAGCGGATGGACACTCGATATC
Organism: Candidatus Solibacter sp.; assembly: GCA_035569515.1. Classification (GTDB taxonomy): domain Bacteria; phylum Acidobacteriota; class Terriglobia; order Terriglobales; family Acidobacteriaceae; genus Angelobacter. The sequence goes on from DATMMY010000273.1 coordinate 6,007, forward strand.
GGCCACGGTGACTTTAATAATGATGGCCTTCAGGACATCTATATCGCCTGCGACTACGGCACCGACCACATCTTCATTAACAACGGCAATGGCACGTTTCGCGAAGTCACGGAAAAGGCCACTGGCTGGGACACAAAGAAAGGCATGAACGCCGACGTGGCCGATTACGACAATGATGGCTGGCTCGATATCTACGTCACCAACATTACCGATGAATACATGAAAGAGTGCAACATGCTCTGGCACAACAATGGAGATGGCACCTTTACTGATGTGTCCAGGGAAACCGGCACTTGCGATACGGGTTGGGGCTGGGCGGGAAAGTTCGCCGACCTTGATAACGACGGCTGGCAAGACCTGTTCGTGGTGAATGGTCTGCGCTCCGCCGGGCCGGAAAGCTACGTGCCGCTGATCTTGCCGGTAATTACTACGCCCGGGCTTGATATTACCGACGTGAACAACTGGCCCGACATTGGTAATCGCACCTGGAGCGGATACCAAAAAAAGCGGCTCTTCCGCAATCTGGGAAATGGAACATTCAAAGAGGTCTCCTCCGAGGCAGGTGTAGACAATCAACTTGATGGACGAGGCATTGGAGTTATTGACTTAGATAACGATGGCCGCCTCGACCTGGTGCAAACCAATGCCGATCAACCTCTGTTTCTCTTTCACAATGTCACGGAAAAACAGGGCAACTGGATTGAGTTAAAGCTGATTGGGGTGAAGTCAAACCGAGATGCCATTGGCGCGCGGGTGAAGGTCCAGGCCGGCGGGCTCACGCAGATTCGTGAGGTTGATGGCGGAAACGGTTATGCGGGCCAGAGCACGCGTCGCGTCCACTTTGGCATAGGCAGTGCCAGCAAAATTGATCACCTGGAAATCCGCTGGCCCAGTGGACACACTGAATCTGTAAACGTGCCCCTGAATCGCGTGAGCTACATAGAGGAAGGGCACGGAGTTGTTGCGGATGGTCCATTGAGGCAAAGCGGCAACCCCTCCGGGCGACTGGGCGTCAAGTCTTCCCGTTGATTGAAGAACTTTGCGAGATTAGAAATGAACCTCTCAAAAGCACTGGCTTTGGTTTTCACCTGTACCTTGCTTTCATCGTCTCCCAATCTTCCGCCGAACGTGCGTGAGCAAGTGTGGCATCACCGCAACCTGGGCAAGGCCTACTACGAAAATCCCATGACTCAGATCAAAGCGGTTGAAGAGTTCAAGCAGGCCCTGGAACTGGCGCCGGACTCCACGCGAGATCGTGTGAACTATGGTCTGGCATTGTTGCGGGCGGGCAAAACAAAGGACGCCATTCAAGAACTGGCTAAAGCGCAAAAGGAAGACCCGACAATTCCACATACCTGGTTCAACCTGGGCATGGCTTATAAAAAAGAATTTGATCACCAGCACGCAGTGGAACAATTCGAAGGCATGTCGAAGCTGTCGCCCAATGAGCCAGTTACGCACTACAACCTGGGTATTGAATATAAGCTGGCGGGAAAAGCTGGGCCGGCGCTGGCGCAATTCGAAGCCGCAACGCAGTTGAATCCCAACTTTGCCGCTCCGCATTTTCAACTTTTCAACGCCTATCGCGAATTGGGACGAAAAGAAGACGCCGCACGCGAGTTGGAATTATTCAACGAGGTCAAGAAGCGGAAGGCGGGAGCCGCGGTCCCTGAAGATCCGGAGTGGAGTTTCTACGCTGAGATCTATGACGTAGTGGAGATGGACAACGAGTTCGACCATGCTGCTTCGGCTCCGTCATTCAAGTTCCAATCAAAGAAAGTGGCATCCGGCATCGATCCGCAGAGTGCCGGCCTCCTGGTAATCGACTTTGATGGAGACAGCCGTCCCGATTTGCTCGTCTGGTCGAAGAACGGCATCACACTCCTGAAAAACGGGACCACGGCGGTCCCCAATGCCGGCCTGGAAGGTGTTCACGACGTGGTCTCAGTGGCAGCCGGGGACTTCAACAATGATGGACTTGCCGACCTGGCGGTGATTACTCGCTCGGGCGTCTCGATGTATGTAAATCACCACGGAAAGTTTGAGAATATTGCGGCGAAGATGCCGGAGGGTGCTTTCACCAAAGCGGTATGGATCGATTACGATCACGATTACGATCTTGACCTGTTGTTGCTTGGCGACAAGCCGATGCTGCTTCGCAACGATGGGGCAGCCGGATTCAGCGATCAAACCAGCCGCTTTCCCTTCGTTGCCGGACGTTCTGTGGATGCCGCGACTTTCGAACTTGTTCCCGACAATACCGAGACCGATGTGGCTGTGCAATACGACGACGGACGGCTGGTGATCTACCACGACAAACTGTTGGGCCACTACGAAGCACAGACACTCCCGGGCCGTTGGGTTGCAGGGTCGTCTCTTCAGGCGTTCGACATTAATAATGATGGCTGGACTGACCTGGTTCTGGCGACTCCGTCAGGGGTCCATCTGCTCATCAACGATCATGGCAAGCTGGTGGAAGGCAGCGGGCCGCCAAGAGAGCATGGGCCGATGGTACTGGCCGATCTTGCCAATCGATCACTGGCTGATCTCATTGTGAGTAACTCCGCGTATCGCAATCTTGGGCAAGGAAAATTTGAACACGCTGCTGCCGAGGGCCTTCCTGCGGCGGTCGCTGTCGTGGCGGCTGACTTTGACGGCGACGGCCGTACGGACATCGCATCCGTAACTAAAGATGGCGACGTGCAATTGCTGGGCAACCAGACATTCACGAAAAACAATTTCCTTCACGTACAACTTGAAGGGGTAAAGAACCTGAAGCAGGCCCACGGCGCTGTGGTTGAAGTAAAGACCGGCGCCTGGTATCAGAAGCGCACCTACATCGGCGTGCCGCTGGTATTCGGACTGCGCGATTATGCCGAAGTGGACACGGTTCGAATTACCTGGCCCAATGGGATGGTCCAGAATGAGGTACGCCAGCCGGCAGGCAAAGAGATGTCTTATAAAGAGAAGCCCCGGCTTTCCGGATCATGTCCCATGATCTTTGCCTGGAATGGTAGCGAGTTCAAATTCATTACTGACGTGCTGGGCGTTGCGCCGCTGGGAGCCAGCAACGGCGATGGCGCGTTCTTCCCGGTAAATCATCGCGAGTATATTCAGATTCCCGGCACTTCTTTCCAAAGGCGCGGCACTCAATATGAAGTCAGAATTACTGAGGAGTTGCGCGAGGTCTCGTATCTCGACAAGGTGCAATTGATTGCAGTAGACCATCGTGCGGGCGAGCAAATCTTTACCAACGACAAATTCAAAGCCCCTCCATTTCCTGAATTTCGTCTATTCGGAGTCGAACAGAAAATCCACCCGGTGCAGGCCCGCGACCAGCGTGGAGAAAATGTGTTGCCGCGCCTCCTGAGAAATGACGGCCAGTATGTTGACACGTTCACCCACAACTATGCAGGCGTTGCCGAGTTGCACCATCTCGATCTCGATTTCGGCGATGCCGCCGCGAATAATCGTGCAGTACTGGTTTTGAGTGGCTGGGTCGATTGGGCTGACGGCAGCACCTTCATGTCCACCGCGCAGGAAAATAAAGACGGGTTGATCTTCCCGTATCTGCAGGTCAGAGATTCGCAAGGCCATTGGAAGACCGTGATTGCGGACATGGGCATTCCCTCAGGCAAGCCCAAGAACATGGCAGTTGACCTGACGGGCAAATTTCTTTCCTCGTCACGCGAGATCAGGATCATCACTAACATGTGCGTCTATTGGGATGAAATCTACCTGAGCGAAAAGACCACAGCGCCAGAACTCAAACTGACTTGGCTCAATGCCGGGAATGCGGACCTTCGGTATCGCGGGTTTTCCCATGCGGTTGTCCATCCAGCGCGTACCCAGCCGGAAGAGTTTGATTATGAAAAATGGTCGCCTACCACTATGTGGAATCCCACTCCCGGGCTGTATACCCGCTATGGTGATGTACGGGAACTTCTCACCGAGGCTGACGATCGCATGGTGATCATGGGATCGGGCGACGAACTACGCCTGCTGTTCGATGCCCGCCAGCTTCCGCCGGTGGCCCCTGGAGAGCAGCGGGACTTCCTTTTGCTGGTAGATGGCTGGGCCAAAGATGCAGATGCTAACACCGCTTTTGCAAGAACTGTCGAACCGCTTCCGTTTCATGGAATGTCCAGCTATCCATATCCTACGTCACAACATTTTCCCGCCGATACAGCTCACCGAGAATACCAACTTAGATTCAATACCAGGCCAGCGGTGGTGGACCTGGGAGAGTTACGGTAATTACCCCAATCCTGAATCGCATTTTGATAAAACTATCCACCTTTATTCACATACCGATAATATTCAAAGTGTGAATTATCTAAGAAAATATTAAGACTTTCCGGAGAATTTAACTCGATTCTCAAATATTTTCCGATTTCCATTTTGGTGCTTATCTTCTACTTTAGTAGGATAGTTTCCACGCACTTTCTACGCAAATTTATCTATGCTGATTGTCTCCCACGTTGAAATCTGCAGATCGTAATTTTTTTCCGAAAAGTGCTGTTCGTTTTCAAAGTCACTCTCCCAGCCGAATCAGACTTTCTTGCAGATTCTCGAATTCCGATCGGAGTAGACGACTAATGGACGTCGAGACAATCAGGACCATCATCAAACAAGCCATCCATCAGGTGACCGGCATCGATGCGGCCACCATTTCCGATTCAGCGTCATTTGCCGACGATCTTGGGCTGGATTCACTTTCCATCCTCGAAATCGCAGTGAACGTGGAAAGCCAATTCAAATTCCAGGCAAATGATGAGGATCTGTCTTCGATCCGGACCGTTGAAGACACGGTCGCACTGGTAAAGAGGCGAATGTGTGTGGCCGTAGCATGAGAGAGCGTCCGGCAGTAGTAGTTACGGGAATGGGCATGGTGACCTCGATCGGATCTGGACGCGAGCAGTTCTGGGACTCGTTGCTGGCAGGCCGATGCGGGTTTGGCCCGGTGAAGAGCTTCGATACGAGCGGATATGGCGTTCATCTGGGTGCAGAGATCGTGGATTTCAGGCCTGACGATTATGTCCGTCGGATCAACCCTGAATCGATTGGCCGATCATCACAACTGGCCATCGCTGCGGCCCGCCTGGCATTTGCTGACGCACATCTCGACGTGAACAACATTGACCGGGAGCGCGCGGGCGTATGCGTTGGCACCACCTCAGGGGAGCCCTACTACATCGAGCGATTTGATGACCACTATGTCCAGGGTTTGCTCTCCCGGCTTGGAGCTGAGTTCATTACTCGCTATCCATGCCATGTTGTTCCAGGGCATGTTGCTACGGAGCTGGAGTTTGGGGGCGAAACCATGATGATTCCCACAGCTTGCGCGGCCGGCAACTATGCCATAGCCCATGCTTGCGATGTCCTGAGGGCCGGCAAGGCCGACCTGATGCTGGCGGGTGGGGCTGATTCGTTTTCCCGCATCACCTATTCTGGATTTGCCCGCTTGGGAGCAATTGCCCCTGAGATATGCCAGCCGTTCGACCGCAATCGGAAAGGGATGGTGCCCGGTGAAGGCGCGGGCATGCTATTGCTGGAGCTAAAAGAGAAAGCAGTTGCCCGCGGCGCCCACATCTACTGCGAAGTAGCAGGCTATGGCCTTTCCTGCGATGCCCACCACATGACGGCCGCGCATCCGCAGGGCGAAGGAGCAGCGCGCGCCATCAAGATGGCCTTGCACCAGAGCAATATCGCTCCAGAGCAAGTCGATTACATCAGCGCTCACGGTACAGGCACGCCAACCAACGACCGTCTGGAAACCATTGCCATGAAGAAAACTTTCAATGATCTGGCCTACAAGGTTCCGATCAGCTCCATTAAATCCATGCTTGGACACACTATGGGAGCCGCCTCTGCCATTGAGGCGGCGGTATGCGCCCTGGCTATTGCTCACCAACAAATCCCGCCCACCATGAACCTGCGGGACCAAGACCCCGAGTGCGACCTTGACTACGTTCCGAATGTGGCAAGAAAGCGCGAAGTCAGGGTAGCCATGAACAATGCGTACGCTTTTGGCGGCAATAATTCTTCAGTGGTTTTTACGGCGTGTGCGGCTTGAGCAAGGGACAGCGGAACTCCAATGACAAAACAGGTAGCCATTACTGGAATGGGTGTTATCACTTCGCTGGGGAATTCGCCTGGGAAACTCCACGCCGCTCTCTGTGATGGAGAGAAAGCTACCTACTGCCTGCAAGATTGCAAACTAGATGATGCCGCTTGCACCCAGGGTGGAAGCATGCCTTCCTTTCAACCCGAATCGTACTTAAAAGGAAGGCCGTTGCGGGCGCTTGATCGTACCGGGCGCATTGTTGCCTCGGCCGCCAAGCTGGCGCTGGAGGACAGCGGGTGGACTCCTGAAACACTAGCCAGGTACGACGTGGGGCTGGTGCTGGGAACCATGTTCGGCAGCGTGCATACCATCTCCGAATTTGACCGGCGTGCTTTGACCCAGGGGCCGTCGTATGTAAGTCCTATGGATTTCGCCAACACCGTGCTCAATGCGGCCGCCGGCCAGACTGCCATCTGGCACAATCTGCGCGGGATCAACTCTACGATTGCCTGCGGCAACACTTCGGGGCTCATGGCCCTTGGTTATGCCGCCGACTTGATCCGCTATAGAGGACACTCCGCGATTCTCGCGGGTGGCGCTGACGAATTCTGCTTTGAATCTTTTTGCGGATTCGAACATGCGGGGCTGTTATGCAAAGACAATGGCCACGATACATTTCCAGTTCCCTTCGCGGCTTCGCGCAGCGGCTTTGCCCTGGGTGAAGGCGTCGCACTCTTGATGTTGGAGGAGTGGGATTCGGCAATAGCTCGCGGAGCGGCGATTCTTGGAGAGATTCGCGGACACGGTAATGCCTACGATCCCTATGGCAAGCGCAACTGCGGACCGCAAACGATCGCTCGGGCCATGGAAGCAGCGCTCGACGACAGTGGGACGCTCCCTTCGGAAGTCGGATGCATCAGCGCTTCCGCCAACGGCAGCGTGCTTGCCGACAAGAACGAGGCACTGGCGGTGAAAGCACTCTTCAATGGTAGCGGAGCTTCAATTCCAATCACTGCTATTAAGTCTATGGTGGGCGAATCGCTGGGCGGGGCAGGGGCGATCCAGGCGGTTGACTTGATCGAGACCATCAGGACCCAGGCGCTGCCCGGAATTCGGGGACTGGAGCAGCCTGGGCCTGACCTGCCGGAACTGAATTTCTGCCGACAGCGGCACAACACGGACATTCGCTCTGGCCTGATCAATTCAATCGGGTTTGACGGCAATACCTGCTCGCTGGTGATTTCACAAGCACAAATTTGAAACCGCAACAGCGTGGCGGAGGGAGGACATTTGCTTACACAACAGGAAGACGTGTTGCCGCCTGCAACCGCAACCGAGAAAGCAGAACTCGTCCCGCGTTTTGCCAACCAGGGCTACAGCGAAGATGCGCTGACCGCCAGGCGCCAGTGGATAGAGGAAAGGACCGGCACGAAACTAGCTCATGTGGGAGCCTGCACAATACCTGGAGAGCAGATGCGCGGCAACATCGAGAACCCGGTGGGCACCGTGCAAACGCCGCTGGGAATCGCTGGCCCTCTGCTGATTCATGGCGCTCACGCGCAAGGTATCTTTTATGTCCCCATGGCAACGACTGAGGGAGCGCTGGTGCGTTCCTACGAACGAGGCATGATGACATTGACGCGCGCCGGCGGAGTCACGGTGCGCGTTTACGTTGACGAAAATCGGGTTTGCCCAGTGTTTCTCTTTCCTGATGTAGCCGCGGCCCACGACTTTGCCGCCGGCTTGGACGGCTGTTTTGCGGGTATTAAAGAAGAAGCTGAATCAACGACTCGCCATGGCAAACTCCTGCGCCTGGAATGTCAGCCTGTGGGCCGGGAGGTGATCCTGAATTTCTGCTATTTCACTGCCGACGCTCATGGCATGAACATGATCGTGAAGGCAACCGAGCGCGCCTGCCGCTGGATATTGCTGCACACCGGCGCGACGGATTTCTACCTCTTCAGCGGCCACAGCTCCGAAAAAAGAGGCAGCGGGACCTTGCTTCCCGGAGGCAAAGGAAAAAAAGTTGTGGCCGGCGCCAGGATTTCCGCGACGCTTTTACGTCACTACTTACATATCACTCCCGCCAAACTTGTGGACCTTTGGCGGCACACAGTGATTGGACACATGCAAGCCAACGCGATCGGCTACAACGGCCACTATGCTAACGGTCTGGCGGCGCTATTCATCGCTTGCGGCCAGGACGTGGCTAACGTTGTTAATTCCGCGGTGGGCATTACCAATTTCGAGTTGACGGAAGATGATGCAATTTACGCCAGCGTAACGCTTCCATCCCTGACCGTGGCAACGGTGGGAGGGGGGACAGCCCTCGGGACCAGCAACGAGTGTTTGCGGACGTTGGGAGTTGCGGGGAAAGCAGGGGCCCCAAAACTGGCGGAAATCGCTGCAGCTACATTGCTTGCGGGCGAAATCTCCATGGCGGCCGCCATCGCCAGCGGGGAGTTTGTGAGCGCCCACGAAAATTACGGACGGAACAGGCCGGAACCCTAGTTGCACCGTCGCCGGTGTCGCGATTGCCTGTTGCCGTTGACGCGTCAGTTTCCCAGATTAAAGAGGTAAGGAAATATGTTGCTGAAATTGGAATTCGACGCCCTCGTTGCCAGTGCATATTCCGAAGGTCGTGCTCGATTTGGAGAACTAGGTCTGGATCTTTCCGCCTTCAGTACTCGGATCAGCTCAATCCTCAAGAAGCATCTTGGTTCGTCCCCAGCCCCCTCTGAAATTATCGCGTTTGTGAAGGCGCTTCATGGCCGCGACCTTTATCTGGCAACAGCCTGCGCCCAGTGCAGCCCCGGCGGGAAAAATGGATCAGGCGAATATGCAGGCGCCGCCTGGAAAATGCTGGAAAGCACTTACAAAGGGTTCGTGTGCGACCTGGTGCGCTTCTCCTATCGACCCGGATTCGCTTCACAAGACCTTGCCGACAGCATCGTGACCGATCTGTTTCTGCCTGATCGCTCTGGCGCCAGCCGCATCGCTTCTTACGATGGCCGCAGTTCGCTGAGCACCTGGCTAAGAGTGATCGTGTGCAATCGGGCCATCAATGCCCAGCGCTGCAGCGCGAACGCCAAGAGTACCGAGATGCAACCGGACGTACCGGATGAACCAGCGCTCGAGAAGATCGAAATGACCGTCCGCGCCCGGCGTTATGGAGAGGCCCTGGAAGATGCCCTGGCCAGCGCTTGCCGTGCGCTTACTCCCCGGGAACGACTGGTTCTCTTATGGCGTTATGAAGATGGATTGCAATTGGGACAGATGGCCAAACTGCTGGGAATCCATCAATCGAATGTTACCCGTCAACTGGAAAAAATGCAGGGCAAGCTGCGCGACGATGTAGTCGCAATTCTTTCGAGCAAACATCGGTTGAGCCGGTCGGCCATTGAAGAGTGCCTTGAGGATGTCATTGAAAACCCCCGCCACAGTATTTCCATTCTGGAGGTAATCAAGGCATTGCAGCATTCTTCGAGTAACGATCAAGGCTCCCCGCCGGCGGTCTCTGAAGTGGCGCGCTATCGGGCGTCAAACACGCGTGAAACCCAAGACGTTAAAAACAGCATTTCAAAAACAGCAAGCTTGGAAGTGGTTTGACAGGGCCAGTGAATCAGCCATAAAACTGTATCTGTGTGGCCCGGTGGACCAACAGCCCCCCCCAGTAATGAGAATTCATATGGCGGGTAAGCGTACCGACCGGAAAGAACCTGGGCACCCGAGCAGCGAAGATACTGCTGCTTTTGTAGAGAACCGGGTTTCCGTTGAAATGCGCGAACTTGTCATAACGCATCTGGCTGAATGCCGCGCGTGCAGGAAACTTGTCGCCCAAATTGTCTCCAGCCGGCAAGCAGTGCGCGACCCCGAGAAACGCCGATGCTGAAGAATCCGCAAATCCCGGCATTCGCCTTGTCTAGGCTTGTAGTTCTAAGGAGTGGCTCCCTTGGCCAGGCGCTTTCGAGGTCTTCGAGATGAACCCCACAGCTCCTACGATGCTATCGTCATTGGCGCCGGCGTTGGCGGCCTGATCTGCGGCAACCTGTTGGCTCGATCTGGTCTGAAGGTACTGCTGGTTGAGCAGCACTGCCTGGTTGGGGGCTATTGCAGCACTTTTCGGCGGAAAGGCTATACCTTCGATGCCGCGACCCATTTCTACCCGCTGCTGGGAAATCCTGCAACCATTACCGGCTCCCTGCTCTCCGAGCTGGGGATGACGACCGAGTGGGTAAAGATGGATCCGGTCGACTGTTTTCACTTTCCGGATGGCACCCGGTTTTCCGTCCCCGCGAATTTTGATGTCTACATCGAAAAGCTGAAGAAAGAGTTTCCTGAGGAAGCGCGCAACATCGACGATTTTTTCGCGGTGGTGCGCAAAGCCTACATGGTGGGGCTGGTCCATTATTTCCGCAACGTAGATACGGAACGCATTCTTCCCTATCAGCACCTCACGATCCGGGATGTTCTCAACACTCATTTCAAAAACCAGAAGTTGAAGCTGTTGCTTACCGGAGATATCGGCCACTGGGGCTCACCGCCCTCGCGCACGTCCTTCGTCTTTGATTCCATGCTGCGACTGGCATATTTTCTGGGAAATTATTATCCGCGCGGCGGATCGCAGGTCTTTGTGGACGAACTGGCCCAGCGATTCGAAGAAGCAGGCGGCCACATTCTGATGAGTTCGTCAGTCCGGCGCATCCTTATTAATAATCACGCCGCACATGGCGTGGAAATCGAGACCGGCAGTCCCCGTCGGCGGGTACGCAAACAGATTCACGCGGGAGTGATCGTCTCCAATGCCGATCTGCGGTTGACACTTGAGCGCATGATTGGCCCCGACCTCGTGGATCCTGATTACCTTGCGGAGGTCAAGCAGCTTCGTCCGACCCTACCCTGTTTCCTTTTGCATATAGGCTTGAAAGATATTTCGCTCGAAGAGCTGCGCCGAGCGGAAGGCTATCACTGGAGTTCCTGGGACGCGGAGAATGTGGCCACCAATGCTTTCAAAGTATTTCTGCCTACCGCTTTTGATCCCGGGCTGGCGCCGCCTGGCGGACAGATCATCATCGTGCAGAAAGTCACCAAGGTGGACTATGACAACGTTGCGGATTGGCCTGCCCACAAGGCTGCGATCGAAGATTTCATCTTGACGTCTCTTGAAGCTTGTCTTCCCGGACTCTCCACCAAGATTGTAGTGAAGCTGAGCGCGTCAGCCCAAACCTCAAATCGGTATACTCTGAACCATCATGGCGCCATGCTGGGCTGGGAGATGGCCCCTGATCAGCTCGGAAAAAGCCGCCCGTCGATCCAATCGCCTTTTAAGAACCTTCACTTTGTGGGGCATTGGGCACGGCCCGGCGGAGGAATTACGCCCGTGATGATTTCCGCGATGCAGGCAGTGAAGGCGATAACACACGGCAGTGAAACCCATGCGCGGCCTGTTCCGGGGTTCGTCGATTTGGCCGTGGCGGTGCCGGCGTGAAACTCCATGTCCGGCGTGAAAAACCCTGAGGTCCAAGACTAAAGATGACACAGATATTCTTGATCAGCCACCCGGATCAACTCCTCGCAAAGGCGCTTGTTCACGAGCTTAACGGGGCACGCCTTATCAATCCGGGAGACCTTTCCAGTGCGCATACCGGAGCTACTTATGTTTACCTTCCGCGCCCAGCCGGCCGCGACGAGGTGACGCCTGATCTCCTGGAAGCGGCGCGCGTATTCCAATTTGCGGCACAGAGCGCAGCCCGGCAATTGGTTCTTATCTCCAGCGCGATGATCTATGGGACCGGTCCGAACAGACCGCCATTTGTAGACGAAACCTATTGCGCCCCCGCGAATATTGTTGAGTTCGTCCGTGATGGCTGGGCTTCGCTGGAATCATCCGCGACCGCTCAACTCGGAGACACAATCATACTGACGGTGTTGCGCCCGTCACCCATCGCAGGCTCATCTGCTTTTCCGGCACGGTTGTTCTCGCGGCGGTTTGTTCCTACCCTTCCCGGCCACGATCCCGTTTTCCAACTACTCGCCGTGGCTGATCTTGCGCAGGGTATCAGTTGCGCAATTCGCCAGCAGAAATCTGGGATTTTCAATCTTGCACCCGACGGAGTTGTGCCGCTGCACCAGGCCGTTCGATTGGCGCGCAGCACCCGCATTCCCCTTCCACGCACCTTGCGGCGACTGGTGCAGCGCAAGGAGACACTTGAGTATCTCCGCTATTCGTGGACCGTCTCCAATGACAAGATCAAACGCGAGCTTGGATTCGTCCCGGCAAAATCGAGTCTGGCGGCGCTCCTGCATCAGCGCAATGGCAACCATCCTGCCCCAGCAGCGGAGACCAAGTTCGACGAATTCGGCATGGACAAACAGTACATCCGGTTCTATGGCAAGACGCTGTTCAAATTCCTGAGCGAGCTTTACTGGCGCATTGAGGATAACGGCATCGAACATGTTCCTTCCATCGGCCCTGGAGTTCTGGTGGGTATGCACCGCGGATTCATGCCGTTTGACGGCGTAATGGCTCTGCACACACTGGTGAAAAAGAGTGGTAGATATCCGCGCTTTCTCACCCATCCCGGACTGCTCAAATTCCCATTCCTGGCCAACTTCATGACTAAGCTGGGCGGCGTAGTGGCGTGCCAGGAGAGCGCCGATCAGGTGCTTGAGAGCGGCCAACTGCTGGGAATTTTTCCGGAGGGCATTCACGGCGCATTTTCACTCTACCGT